>CALIRS010000027.1 GCA_938042205.1 uncultured bacterium
AACAATTTCCATTGCCCTTCCACCAAGCACATATGAAGGACGAACCAGAAGTGGAAAGCCTATTTCATCAGCGCTTTTAAGCGCTTCATCCATAGAGGTGGCAGTGGTAAAAGGTGCCTGTTTTATACCAAGCTTTTTAAGTAAGGCTGAAAATCTTTTTCGATCTTCCGCAAGATCAATTGCCTCCGGAGAGGTTCCCAGGATAGGTACACCTTCCTTTTCTAGCGGAATAGCAAGTTTCAAAGGGGTTTGTCCCCCGAACTGCACAATCACACCATCCGGTTTTTCAAAATCTATGACCTCAAGAACATCTTCAAGCGTTAAAGGTTCAAAATAAAGGCGATTGGAGGTGTCATAGTCTGTGGATACCGTTTCCGGATTACAATTGATAATAATTGCATCGATACCTTCTTTCCTCAGTGCAAATGCAGCATGAACACAGACGTAATCAAATTCAATTCCTTGGCCAATTCTGTTAGGTCCGCTCCCTAATATGATTACCTTTTTGTTTTTAAGTGGTACCGCGTCATGGTGCCTTTCATAACTTGAATAAAAATATGGTGTCTTTGCCTGGAATTCTGCAGCACAGGTATCTACCATCCTGAATCTGGTTCGAAGTTTGAGTAATTTTCTTTTTTCTCTGACATCCTTTTCGCTACAACCTAAAAGATTGGCAATCTGATAATCGGAAAAACCTTCTCTTTTTGCTTTCCTTAAAATTTCAGGGGTGAGCTTATGTAAACTCTTACATTTTTTAATTTCCTGTTCTGTTTCAAGTATCAGCCTTATTTGGTCAATAAACCAGGGGTCAATATAGCTGGCACGGAAAATTTCTTCCACAGTCCAGCCGCTTTCAAGAGCATATCGGATATACAACAGCCTGTCGGGATTAGGATTACTAAGCTTATTAGCTATTTCTTCCTTAACATATTTATCTTTGCCGTCTGCACCAAGACCATACCTTCCCGTTTCTAAAGACCGAATCGCCTTTTGAAGAGCTTCTCTAAAGGTGCTGCCTATTGCCATAACCTCTCCGACTGACTTCATTTGAGTCCCTAAAGTGATATCTGCTCCCGGGAATTTCTCGAATGTAAATCTGGGAATTTTCACCACTACATAGTCTATAGTTGGTTCAAAAGAAGCTGGGGTTTCTTGAGTAATATCGTTTTGAATTTCATCAAGGGTATAACCAACTGCCAGTTTCGCAGCAAACTTTGCGATTGGAAAGCCAGTAGCTTTGGACGCTAGAGCAGAAGATCTCGAAACTCTGGGATTCATTTCGATAACGTACATCTTTCCATTATCAGGGTTTATAGCAAACTGAATATTCGAACCACCTGTCTCCACCCCTATCTCCCGCATAATAGCAATTGCAGCATCGCGCATCAGCTGATACTCTTTATCCGAAAGAGTTTGAGCTGGTGCCACAGTTATTGAGTCTCCAGTATGAACACCCATTGGATCAAAATTTTCGATTGAGCAGACAATAATCACGTTGTCATTTTTATCTCTCATAACTTCCAGTTCGTACTCTTTCCAGCCAAGCACCGACTCTTCTATTAAAACTTCTCCAATAGGCGAATACATTAGCCCCCGGGTCACAACCTCTTCAAACTCCTCAAGATTGAAAGCAATTCCACCACCAGTGCCTCCGAGAGTAAAACTTGGCCTGATAACAGCCGGCAAACCCGTCTTTTTAACAATTTCCCTCGCTTCCTTCAACGAATTCGCATATCCACTTTTTGGAACTTCCAGACCAATATTTGACATAGCCTTTTTAAAAAGGAGTCTGTCTTCTGCCTTCTTAATGGATTCCAGACGAGCGCCAATCATTTCCACGCCAAAACGATGAAGTACCCCCTGCTCTGCGAGTTTAACGGCAACGTTAAGGCCAGTTTGTCCACCAAGCGTCGGAAGAATTGCGTCTGGCATTTCTCTAGCAATGATCTTTTCTACTGCTTTAGGTGTAATTGGTTCTATATAGGTTCTGTCAGCAAACTCAGGATCAGTCATTATTGTTGCCGGATTAGAATTAACCAAAACTACTTCAAATCCATCACTTTTAAGTGCCTTGCAGGCCTGAGTCCCTGAATAATCGAATTCGCAAGCTTGTCCTATAATGATTGGTCCTGAACCAATGACAAGAACTTTTCTAATATCAGTCCTTTTCGGCACTAATTTTCTCCTTCTATAAGGCTGGCAAACTTTTTAAAAAGATAACGGGTATCGTGCGGTCCTGGAGACACTTCCGGATGAAACTGCACGCAAAAACAGGGTATCTCTAAAAACTCAAAACCTTCAATTGTACCGTCGTTCAGATTTATATACGTTAATCTCACATCTCCAAAGTCTGTTTTTCCTATTTCAGGTTTTAACAGTGAAACTTCTCCAGGAGAGTAAGAAAAAGGTTTTAGCCCAAGAGATTCCCTGGAAACTGCATATCCATGGTTCTCAGAAGCAATCTCCACCCTTCCAGTGATAAGATTTTTTACAGGTTGATTGGCTCCATGGTGTCCAAACTTCAATTTATATGTTTTAAGTCCAACAGCCAAAGATATCACCTGATGACCCAAACAGATTCCAAATACAGGTAATTTACCAAGCAGTTTTTTAACGGTGTCTATCATGTAGGTAAGCACCGCTGGGTCCCCTGGCCCATTGGATACGAGCACCCCATCAAATCCTTCATTAACTATTTTTTCAGCCGGATAG
>CALIRS010000028.1 GCA_938042205.1 uncultured bacterium
GGAGGTCTTTGAATGGCAAAGCCCAAATTTGAAAGAGTAAAACCTCACGTAAATGTGGGAACCATTGGACACGTAGACCATGGGAAAACCACTCTCACCGCAGCGATTACTGAAGTTTTACACAACGTTGGTCTTGCAGAATATGTCTCTTTCGACCAGATTGACAAAGCCCCTGAGGAAAAGGCAAGAGGAATTACCATCGCTATTGCCCACGTAGAATATGAAACAGAAAAGCGCCACTATGCCCACATAGACTGTCCAGGACATGCAGACTATGTAAAAAACATGATAACCGGTGCTGCCCAGATGGATGGAGCCATCCTTGTAGTTTCTGCCGCTGACGGTCCCATGCCTCAGACAAGAGAGCACGTTCTTTTAGCAAGACAGGTAGGAGTTCCCTACATCGTTGTCTACTTAAACAAAGTAGATATGGTAGATGATGAAGAACTCTTAGAGCTTGTTGAAGTTGAAGTAAGAGACCTTCTTTCCGAATATGAGTTTCCAGGAGAAGAAGTTCCTGTTATAAAAGGTTCAGCTCTAAAAGCCTTAGAATGCGGCTGTGGTAAAAAAGAATGTGAGTGGTGCAAATCTATCTGGGAGCTTTTAGATGCCTTAGACACCTACATTCCAGAACCAAAAAGAGATATTGACAAACCATTCTTAATGCCTATCGAAGACGTTTTTTCAATCACCGGAAGAGGAACAGTTGTTACTGGAAGAATTGACAGAGGAAAGGTAAAGACAGGAGATGAAGTAGAAATCGTAGGCATCTCAAAGGATATAAAAAAGACAGTGATTACAGGAGTTGAGATGTTTAGAAAAGTACTTGATGAAGGAATTGCCGGAGACAATGTAGGACTTCTTCTTCGAGGCATAGGAAAAGATGAAGTAGAAAGAGGACAGGTAGTTGCAGCCCCGGGATCAATTACTCCCCACACCAGATTCAAGGCTCAGGTATATGTCTTAAAAAAAGAAGAAGGAGGAAGACATACCCCCTTCTTTAATGGTTACAGACCCCAGTTTTACTTCAGAACAACAGATGTTACCGGAACCATTCGTCTTCCAGATGGAGTAGAAATGGTAATGCCTGGAGACAACATTGAAATGGAGGCAGAACTGATTGCCCCAATTGCTATGGAAGAAGGACTCCGCTTTGCTATCCGTGAAGGCGGAAGAACTGTTGGAGCAGGAACGGTGACAAGGATTATTGAGTAGAGAGAGGGTTTGATAAGGGATGACGCAAAAAATAAGAATTCGTTTAAAGGCTTACGATCACGAAATACTGGATAGTTCAGCAAAGAAAATAGTAGATACTGCAGAAAAGACCGGGTCGAAAGTATCCGGTCCCATCCCTCTCCCAACGGAGAAAAGCCTGGTGACGATCTTGAGATCACCGCACAAAGATAAAGATTCGCGAGAGCAATTTGAGATAAGAGTTCATAAAAGGTTAATTGACATTATTGATCCTACTCCAAGAACAGTTGACTACTTGATGAGACTTGATTTGCCAACAGGTGTAGATATTGAGATTAAACTATAAGGTTGGTGTTAGATGAAAGTAATTCTGGGTAAAAAAGCAGGAATGAAACAAATATTTAAAGATGGGAAGATGATACCGGTAACGGTGGTAAAGGCAGGACCTTGTGTGGTTGTTGATAAAAAAATACCTGATAAGCATGGTTACTCAGCAATAGTAATAGGTTACGAGGATGCAAAAGAAAAACATCTGAATAAACCGCTTTTAGGAATCTTTAAAAAGATAAAGATTACTCCCAAGAAAGTCATAAAGGAATTCCGGATATCTTCTGAGGAGCTGGATAATTACAAAATAGGTGATGAAATAAAGGTCGATATTTTTACTGCTGGTGACAAGGTGGACGTTTCTGGTACAACCAAAGGTAAGGGTTTCCAGGGTGGGGTAAAAAGATACGGATTCAAAGGATTTCCTGATTCACATGGTCATCGGTATCACCGAGCTGGAGGTTCAATCGGAGCCTCAGCTTTTCCGGCAAGAGTGTTTAAAGGGAAGACGATGCCAGGTCATATGGGAACTAATAGAGTCTCCATACAGAATCTCGAAATAGTCGAAGTTAAGCCAGATGAAAACACTTTCTTAATTAAAGGTGCCGTACCTGGCGCTACTGGGAGTCAACTGATAATCAAAGAAGCGACAAAGGCAGTGATTAAGAATGCCTAAGGCAATGCTTATTACAGCCAGAGGAACCAAAAAGGAAATCGAGCTCGATGACGCGTTCTTTTCAGAACATACTCACGAAGGCTTGATTCACGAAGCAGTAAGAAGATACCGTGCAAGCCTTCGACAGGGGACTCATAGTACTAAAGTAAGGTCAGAGGTTCGCGGAGGAGGAAGAAAACCATGGCGTCAGAAAGGTACAGGTAGAGCAAGGGCGGGGACAATTCGTTCCCCTCTTTGGAAAGGTGGGGGTGTAGTTTTTGGACCTCATCCTAAAGATTATTCGTTCGATATGCCAAGAAAGCAGAGAAGAAAATCACTTGCTGCTTCACTAACCTATAAAGTAGAAAAAGGGGAATTTGTGGTAGTGGAATCTGATAAATTTAAAGAGCCAAAAACAAAGGTTGCGGTTGAACTATTAAATAAGACGGGACTTTCAGGTAAGAAATTAGCCATTGCCGCTTTAAGGGATGAAGAAGCGCTTATAAAATCATTCAAAAATCTTTCAGATGTGAAAGTAGTCGATGCAGAGGGACTGAATCCCTACCTCGTTCTAAATAATGAAATTTTCGTAATTACCAGGAAGGCACTCGAAAGACTAAGAGAGGTGTTGACATAAGAAATGCAAAATCCTGAAAGCATTATTCTTAGACCAATCATTTCTGAAAAAGCGTATAAAGGAGTGGAAGAGGGAAAATATACTTTTAAAGTTCATCCTGATGCCAACAAAATTGAAATCAGGCATGCAATAGAAAAACTTTTCAACGTAAAGGTTGTAAAAGTAAATGTGATGAATCAAAAACCGAAGAAAAAGCGTCTTGGAAAATTCGAAGGCAGAACTTCTTCGTGGAAAAAAGCAGTCGTTACTTTAAAAGAGGGCGACAAAATAGAGTTTTTTGAGGCTTAGTAATGAAAATGAGAGTGAGGAGAAATCATGGGAGTTCGTAAGTTAAAACCAACTTCAGCTGGGAAAAGATTTCAAATAATAGACGATTATAGTGACATCACAAAAACTGAACCTGAAAAATCGCTGTTAAAACCTCTTGTTAAGAAGGCAGGCCGTTCTAGTGGAACTGTCTCGGTACGTCACAAAGGTGGGTCTCACAAACGTATGTATCGGATTATTGATTTTAAAAGAGATAAAGATGGTATACCGGCAAAGGTGGCGGCGATAGAATACGATCCTAATAGGTCGGCTCGTATTGCACTTCTTCATTATCTGGATGGAGAAAAAAGATATATTCTAGCGCCAGAAGGCTTGAAGGTGGGGGATGTGGTTGAAAGCGGGGAAAATGCGGATGTCAAGCCTGGAAACACCTTACCTCTAAGTAAAATTCCTGTGGGAACTGTTGTTCATAATATTGAACTTAAACCTGGCAAAGGAGGACAACTTGCCAGAAGTGCTGGTTCTTATTGCCAGATAATGGCTCGGGAAGGTGATTATGTGACTTTAAAAATGCCAAGCGGCGAAATAAGAATGTTGAATGCCGCCCTGAGAGCTACAGTTGGTCAGGTAGGCAATGTTGAACATGAGCTAATTTCCGCAGGAAAAGCGGGGAAAAGCCGCTGGTTGGGTGTAAGACCTACTGTAAGAGGAACGGCGATGAACCCCGTTGACCATCCACATGGTGGCGGAGAAGGAAAGGCAGGTCCAGGAAGACATCCGGTAACTCCATGGGGGAAACCCACTTTAGGCTTTAAGACAAGAAAGAAGAAACCTTCAGATAAATTAATAATTAAAAGGAGAAAGTGATAAGGAGGGAACATGGGCCGTTCATTAAAAAAAGGACCGTATGTGCACCCAAAACTGATGGAAAAAATCAGAAAGCTCAATGAGATGGGAGAAAAACGAATTATTAAAACCTGGTCAAGAGGTTCCACGATAGTGCCAGAGATGATCGGCCATACAATAGCAGTTTACGATGGCAGAAGACATGTTCCAGTTTACGTGACGGAAGCAATGATTGGACATAAGCTAGGTGAGTTTGCGCCTACACGAACCTTCAGAGGTCACGCTGGTTCAAAAGAAAAAGCAGGGAAGGTCAGATAGAAATGGTTACAAACACGGAAAGAAAAACGGCTTATGCGATTGCGAAGTACGTAAGGATTTCTCCAAGAAAGGTTCGTGTTGTTGCAGATGAAATTCGTGGAAAGCACGTTGACGAAGCGTTTAAGCTGCTTGCTTTTACTCCGAGAAGAGCAGCCAGGTTTTTGTGGAAGGTGCTTGAGTCCGCTGTAGCAAATGCAGAACGCAACCACCAGCTAAACAGAAAGGGACTCTATGTGTCTGAGGTCAGAGTTGATGAAGGGCCTACCTTGAAAAGATGGCGTCCGAGAGCTATGGGGCGAGCCACAATGGTTAGAAAGAGAAGCAGTCATATCTATATAGCTGTAGAAGAGAAAGGAGCTAACAGATAATGGGGCAAAAAGTAAATCCTATTGGCTTAAGACTGGGAATAGTTGAAGATTGGCGTTCGCGCTGGTATGCAGAAGAAGACTATGCGCGGCTGGTTCAGGAAGATGCAGAAATAAGGGATTACATAAAATCTCAGCTTCCACGTGCTGGAATATCGAAAATTGAAATAGAAAGAAAGGGCAAAGGCAGTAGTGGGAAGTGCCGGGTCACAATATATACTTCACGTCCCGGTGTCGTTATTGGCCGTAAAGGGCAGGAAGTTGACAGGATAAAGAAGGAGCTTATGAAGGTTGCTCAGGGAGAATTATCTATAGAAGTTAAAGAAGTTCGAATCCCTGAACTGGATGCAAATCTTGTGGCACAGTCGATTGCAGAACAGCTTGAAGCAAGAGTTTCTCACAGGCGAGCTATGAAAAGAGCAATATCTTCTGCGATGAGGGCAGGTGCCAGAGGAATTAGGGTTCAGGTTTCGGGAAGGTTGGGCGGTGCTGAAATGAGTCGCCGCGAGTGGTATCGCGAAGGGCGAGTACCACTTCATACTTTGAGAGCCAAAATAGATTATGGTTTTGCAGAAGCCCATACCAAGTTTGGACGTATCGGTGTCAAGGTCTGGATTTATATGGGTGATATCCTGGGAAGTCGTGAAGCTAAAGAGATTAGTCAGGTTGAAGCAGAGGAGGTTGAAGAAGTTGTTGATGCCGAGAAGAGTTAAGTGGCGTCGCGTACATCGGGGACGTATGAGAGGTAGAGCGAAAGGCGGAACCAGACTTACTTTTGGTGAATATGGAATTCAGGCTCTTGACCCTGGCTGGGTTACGTCTCAGCAAATAGAAGCAGCAAGAATTTCGGTTGCCAGATTTCTGAAAAGAGGTGCCAAAATCTGGATAAATATTTTCCCTGACAAACCAGTGACTAAGAAACCACTGGAGACTCGAATGGGAGGAGGAAAAGGTACGCCTGAATTCTGGGTGGCAGTGGTAAAGCCAGGCAAGATAATTCTTGAACTTTCGGGAGTGGATGAGGTAATGGCTCGTGAGGCGCTACGATTAGCCTCTCATAAACTTCCTTTAAAAACAAGATTTGTTTCTT
>CALIRS010000029.1 GCA_938042205.1 uncultured bacterium
CAAAAAAAGAAAAACTAAACCATCTACTTGAGGAGATAGAAATTCTCAAGAAGGAGAGTGATAAGTAATGGTAAAAAAATATGAGGGGAAATTGAATGCGAAAGGTTTGAAATTTGGAATTCTCGTATCCCGTTTTAACGATCTGATTACAGAAAGACTTCTTGAGGGGTCGTTGGATTGCCTGAGAAGACATGGAGCTGAAGAGGATGACATTTCCATTTTTTATGTTCCAGGTTCTTTTGAAATGCCCCTTTTAGCAAAGAAAGTAGCTTTGTCAGGAAAAGTAAATGCGGTGATTGCTTTAGCCTGTATTATTCGCGGAGAAACGCCTCATTTTGATTTTATTGCCAGTGAGGTCACAAAAGGTCTTGCAAAGGCTTCACTTGACTCTTCCATTCCAGTAACTTTTGGAGTGATAACGGCAGATACGCTTGAGCAAGCAGTTAGCCGCGCCGGAGCCAAAACAGGAAATAAAGGTTTTCAAGCCGCTCTCTCAGCAATTGAAATGGCGAATCTTTTAAAGGAGGTTTAATAGGAAAAAAGTGTATGTTAAAAAGAAGTGGGGCAACTTCAAGCAACTTGTATTCAATCAGCCGTGTTCTGTAAAGGTTATTGAGGTTGAACCGGGCAAGCAAACTTCTCTTCACTATCACAACATGAGAGATGATCTCTGGTTTATGCTCGATGACGGAATCGCGGTTCAAATTGGAGATGAGATAATGGATGTACAGAAAAACCAGGAATTTGTGGTGCCCTCCGGAACTCCTCATCGATTGATTTCGAAGGCGAAGAAAACTGTGAGAGTGCTTGAAATTGCCTTTGGGTATACAGATGAAAGTGATAAATTCAAAATAGAATAATTGAGTGTAAAGATATTATGATTCGTACGCTAACACTGCTTGATGATTTTGGTAGTTTTGATGAGTATGTCTCCTCTGTAAAGGCAAGAATACTTTTCATCAATCCACAGGCATATCTTGTGGATATTTCTCATCAGGTTCCCGCTTTTAATGTATTTGCGGGTGCAAATCTATTAATGGCTGCTTGTGGTGCTTTTCCCAGGGCTGTTCACGTGGCAGTAGTTGATCCGGCAGTTGGAACCAATCGTCGACCTTTAGCTTTAAAGACTTCAACAGGGAGCTGGTTGGTAGGTCCTGATAATGGGATTCTCATACCTGCTGCAAATAGATTAGGCGGCATCACTGAAGCCTATGAGATTAAGCCAGAATATTTTGCCTGCTGGGAAATATCGGACACCTTTCACGCCAGAGATATTTTTGCCCCTGCAGCGGCTATTATATCTCTTGATGAGGACGGGACTCTTATCGGTGATATCGTAGGAAAAGAGAGGCTGGTTGAGGCTCCATTCGAAATGTTAGTAACCACAGGTATAGAAGCTGAAGCTACAATTTTAGCCGTCGACCATTTTGGAAGTCTAAGGTTGAATATTGTTCCGGGGTGCTGGTATGAATTTGATAAGGCTCTAAAAGTGGAAGTAGAAATGAAAGGTAAAAGACATATTTTAGAGCGCAAGAGAACCTTTTTTGAAGTTGAAAAAGAACATCTTTTTATTTATCTTGATTCAGCCGGTTATTATGGCATCGCTGCCAACCAGGCTAAAGCAGCAGAAATACTTAATGTATTTCCTGAAGATGTTGTTAGATTGAGGATTATCCAGGACTCATAGGAGGATTTAATGGATATAAGGGTGAGATTTGCACCAAGCCCTACTGGATGGCTTCATGTTGGAGGAGCAAGAACTGCTCTTTATAATTTTCTTTTTGCTCGGAGAAATAAGGGTAGTTTTATATTAAGGATTGAGGATACTGACCGCAGCAGATCTACTGAAGAGGCAATTCAAAAAATTATTGAGGATTTAAGCTGGCTTGGTCTTGAATGGGATGAAGGTCCTGAAAAAGGAGGTCCTTTTGGTCCTTACAGGCAAACTGAGAGAAATTCAATCTATCATGAACATCTTGGTAGGCTTCTTAAATCAGGAAACGCATATCCCTGCTTCTGCATGCCGGAAGAGATTGAACGTCAGCGTGAAGAGGCGCTAAAGAAAAAAATATCTTTTAGATACAACCGTCGATGTCGCGATCTTAATTCTGAAGAACGAAAAAAAATGATGAAAATAAATCCCACACCGGCAATTAGATTCAAAACACCTCTTTTAGGAGGGGATATCATTTTTAAAGATAAGGTAAAAGGTGAGGTTAGATTTGAGCTTTCTCATCTTGACGATTTTGTAATTGCGCGTGCAGATGGAACTCCGACCTATAATTTCGCAGTAGTGGTTGATGACGGTACTATGAAAATAACCCACGTAATAAGAGGGGATGACCACCTTTCCAACACTCCAAAGCAAATACTTATTTATAAGGCTCTCGGTTTTGAAATACCTGAGTTTGCACATTTATCAATGATTCTTGGTCCCGATAAAAAAAGACTTTCTAAAAGGCATGGAGCAACTGCAATTTTTGAATTTAGACGACTCGGATATATTCCTGAAGCAATGCTCAATTATTTAGCTTTGCTGGGCTGGTCTTTTGATGATAAAACCACCATTTTCAGCAAAGATGAACTGATTGAAAAGTTTTCTCTTGAGAGGGTCAGCTCAAACCCGGCAGTATTTGATCCTGAAAAGCTGAACTGGTTAAACGGATACTGGATACGGCAGCTTTCTGATGAAGAGCTGTCAAGAAGGTTGCTACCCTTTATAAAAGAAAGATATGGAGATGTCAGCTTAGATAAACAGGATTTCATAAAACTTGTTAAGCTTACGAAAGAAAGAATGAAGCACCTTAATGAATTTGTTGATTGGTGCTACTTTTACTTCGTTTCTAAAGAAGAGTTTACTATTGATAAAAAGGAGCTGGATAAACTGGCAACAAGCGACCGGGTAGAACTCACCAAAATTCTTGAAAAAGTAAAGAAAGCCCTAATAGAAGTTGACCCCTGGGAAAAAACTGAAATTGAAATGAAGCTTAGGGATGTGGTTGAGAAAACTGGCTTAAAGGCGAAAAAAGTATTTCAGCCAGTAAGGCTGGCAGTTACCGGTCGTCTGGTGAGTCCGCCCCTTTTTGAATCTCTTGAAATTCTTAAAAAAAAGGAAACCTTAACAAGAATTGAAAAAGCGTTAGCAATGATAAAAGGAAATTAGCCAAGCATTCCACGGCAAGTTTCTACGCGGTTTTTCCCGGCGAGTTTGGCTTCAAGAAGAGCTCTATCAGCTCTTCTTAGGAGTTCAATATCGTCTCTGGCGTCTTTTGGGAAGCTAGCAACCCCGAAAGTCATGGTGATTTTTTTTCTAAATTTCTCTTGAGGCAGGAATTCAATTTTTTTTCGGATTCTTTCTGCCACTACCATAGCTTCTTTCCTGGTGGTTGCCGGAAGAATAATTACAAACTCCTCGCCTCCAAATCTGGCAACGGTGTCTATTTGCCTGACTTCTGATTTTATAGCCTCTGAAATTTTAATAAGCAAGTTATCGCCTTCAATGTGCCCGCATTCATCATTAAAACTTTTGAAGTTATCAATATCACAGACAATTATGGACATAATGCTTCCGGATGCTTTAGAACGAATCACTTCGCGATTTAATTCATCCTGCAAAAAGCGGCGATTATAAAGTTGTGTGAGAGGATCAGTTATTGACGTTAGATGAAGTTTGTGGCTGGTATCGAGAAGAAGATTATGTTTTCTTTTAAGAACCCAGCTAAAAGCGATGTTAGCGACGGCAATTGCTACTAGAAAAGTCATTTTTGTTATGAAAATTCTGGTTTCCTGTATAGGACCTGAAAATAAAATGGAAACGGGGAAGGCAGCTGAAATTAAAATCTCAGAAAAAGCTGTTTCTTCAAAGGGAAAATCTAATTGAGCTAAAGGAATAACGGTGAGGTAAAGGACAAAGAGCAAGAAGTAGTCTGATTTTTCTTTTCCGGTGATGATGACAATCATTGAAAATATTACGAGGTAGACGGTAATGGAAAAATGGTGCAATACCTTAAGTAGGCGAAAGTTTTTCATAATCTTTTTTCTTAGAAGTAGCAGGAAAACAGTGTAGATTGCGTTGATAGTGCTTAGAGTAATAATGATTGCAATCGAGACTTTACTGAAGCTGTTATATACTGAAATCAACCATCCGAGAAGGATAATTAATGAAAATCTGATAAGCGATTTTGTGAGCTCAAAAATCCAGAGAGTTAAAGTTTTTGTCTCCTCATTAAAGGAATCTATTTTCGAAGACGAGATATTTTTCATGGTGTTTTAAATATCGGATTTTGGATTACAGGCTTTAACTCTATCTGCTTCCTGTTTCTGTTGAACAACCAATACTAAAGTTGTATAAATAATTAGAATTTAAGCCAATTTTTATATTGGGGGATCGTCTAGCGGTAGGACGTGGGACTCTGGATTCCATAGCGGAGGTTCGAATCCTCCTCCCCCAGCCAGGATTAAAGCGGTGAAACGAAAGTTGTGGTGTGAAAAGTTTAATAATTTCAGAAGTCTCCCGGGTGGAGAAAATCGGAGACAGGTTAAGCAATAGATGAGAGGAGGGCACAGTTGTTATTCCTGCACCAGTGGAGGTTAGCGAAAAGATGCGCCAGGTACCGGTAGGAAAGTTAATTTCCGCGACTGAAATAAGGGAAAATCAGGCTATGAGGCATCATGCCACTGTAGGATGTCCTATTACTACGGGCATTTTTGCATCGATTTCAGCTCATGAGGCTGAAGAGGAAGCGCTCGAAGGAAGAAATGATATAACATCTACCGGAGGACTCTTAAAAGCGGTAGCTATATTAATGAAAAAATCCCGAGGTGTTGAAAAAAGGAGAAAGCTTATTGAGAAAGAGGATCATAAAATCATTCAAAAAGGGGAAAATACATCGTTCTAAACTATAATGAATAAAGAACTTGTAAAACTTGATTGGCTTTGGAAGGGCAGATAAAAATAGTGCTTTAATTTTCTATAAAGCGTCAGGAAGAGGGCGG
>CALIRS010000030.1 GCA_938042205.1 uncultured bacterium
TGCAATCAAATTATGACCTCGCTTCACTTCGTAGTCGGCTTTCATTCTTATGAATGAGGGGAAGAGCACCTTAACTTCAATGATTAAACGATCATCAAAAAAAGCTGGGCTTCTGAAAGCCGCTTCACAAGATAAAACTGGAAGAAAATAACCCTTTTCTTCCAATTGCTTGTATGGAACACCAATATCGTCTAAAAGATTGATTCTCCCTACCTCGAACCAATTAAAATATTTAGCATGATACACCACTCCCATCTGATCAGTTTCTTCATAACGCACACGAATTTCTGACTTTGATTTAAGCATGATATTTAATTATTTAAAGACAACTCAAGAGCCAAGTCATAAGATACACCATGGCCTTATCTAAGAAAGAAAGAAGACTAACGATCTGGATCGGAATTTCGATAGGAGTTGCTTGCTCTTCGATGCTGGTTCGCTACGCCTTGAAGCAAAAGGAATATAAAGCTCAACAAAGGCCTGGAAATTACGCATCGGGAATGACCGCCTCTAATGCCAAAAAGTTTCCTCCACTTCCTGTTTCTGTAACTAGAAACATTCCCAATGGAATAGTCGTTTTCCATGAATTAAACAAATCCATAGAGGAATCAACTGAACTATCCAATCAATGGATACTTGAGACATCTGGAAGCTTTAGATCAGAAAGATTGTTTGTCCTTGTTGAAGAAGATCAAAATTCTACACAAGAGCCAAAATATTTTCGTGCATCGGAAATCTATGTGCGGATGAGACCCGAGAAGGAAAAAAAAGATTTGGAACTTACTTTAAATAATGAAGTACACAAAATTATTGGTTTCAATCGAAAATCCGAAGAATACATTGTACAGATAAAGGAAATCGACCCCTCAAGTATTCGAGCAAACTTGAATTATTTTAGGGAAAAATCATCATTAATTGCAAATGCGAGAATAATCCCTTGGGTACCTTAGGAAGATTCCTTCAAATGCGGTAATCTAATTGACCAAAGACGATCATTTTTTAATAATTGACCTTTGAAAATTAGACCACACTAACCATTTTATTTTAAGATTAAGTGAACTTAAAAATCAAGGAAGCGGGCACCGCTCGCAAAATCGCAACCATTAGCTTTGACGCTGATGAAGTTACTGCAAAAGAAAGTGAAGCCTGTCGAGAAATTGCCAAGGTCGCGAACATACCTGGGTTCCGCAAGGGCAAGGCTCCAATTGGAGTAATTCGACAAAAATATTCTAAGGAACTAAAAGATGAACTAAATCGTAAAATCTCTACGGAGGCCTATGAAGCTGTTCTAGCCGACAAAGAAATTCGCGTTTATTCAATCTTAAAAATTGATCCTGGTGAGCTGTCTGCCAACAATCCCGCGTCAGTTGAAGTAACTATTGATATTGAGCCAGAATTTGATCTTCCTGAATACGAAAAATTTGAGTTAACTACACACCCAGTAGTGGTTAGTGAAGAAGATATCCAAAAGGAATTGCAGAGTCTTTGCGATCAACGAGCTTCTTTTGATGTAGTTGAGAGAAAAATTGAAGACGGCGATTATGTTAAGTGCTCTTACGAAGGAAAAATTGGTGATGACTTAGTAGCCGATCTCGTTCCCGACAAACCAATGTATGGCAAACAGAACAATACTTGGGAGGAAGCAGGACAGGCCAAAGGACTTGGGGTTGACGCGATTGCCAAAGGTATTGTTGGTCTATCTAAAGATGAAAAATCTGAAATCGAAGCTAGTTTTGACAAAGATTTTGAGGTTGCACCACTAGCAGGCAAGTCAGTTACTTACAGTGTAGAGATTCACGAAATAAGAGAAAAAAAGGCACCTGCTCCAGATAGTAAGGATTTTTTAGATTCCCTAAAGATCGAAAGTCTTGAAGAGCTTAAAAAGAGAATCGAAAAAGATCTTGAGTTAAGAAAACAACAGGAAAACCAAAATTCAAAACGACAGCAAGTAACGCAAAAGATTCTGGAACTTCCTGATTTCCCTCTTCCGCAACAAGCCGTGGAAGATGAATCAAAAAACATATTTCAAAATCATGTGCAAAGGGCACTCCAAAGTGGTTCAAAGCAGCAGGAAATAGAAGAAAAAAGAGATGAGCTTTGGAAACAATCTCAAACACAAGCGGAAGCCAGAGTAAAGTTAACCATCACTTTAGGCAGAATTGCCGAAGTTGAAAAAGTTGAGGTCACCAACGAAGATCTTGCTCAAGCAGCAACTCGAGAAGCAATGATGCTTCGTAAAGATCCCTCTGAATATGTTAAAGAACTATCTAAGGATAGAGTTAGAATAAATCGATTCCGCCAGGATATCCTTCACGACAAAACTTTGGAAATCGTTGCCTCAAAAGGTACTGAGAAAGTTTGTGAAATCGAAGGAGATCATACACACTGATAACTTTTATTATGGGAGCATACTTACCACTACCACATGTTTACGAACGAGAAGGTCGGCAAGAAAGATCTTGGGATATATACAGTCGGCTACTTCGCGACCGTATTGTCTTCATCGGCACGCCCATCGATGATTTTGTAGCGAATTCTATAATTGCCCAATTACTCTTCCTGCAAATGGAAGACCCAAAAAAAGATATTCATGTATACATTAACTCCCCAGGTGGCAGTGTTTCTGATGGCATGGCCATTTACGATACCCTAAATTTTATGCAGTGCGACATTGTAACCTACTGCATCGGGATGACCGCCAGCATGAGTACAGTTTTACTTGCCGCCGGAACGCCTGGCAAGCGATATGCCTTACCTAATAGTCGGGTTATGATTCACCAACCAAGCGGCGGTGCAGGTGGACAAACCTCTGATATTTCAATCGCGGCAAAAGAAATCCTAAGATGGAGAAAAACAATCAACGATATCTTAGCCAAACACAGCGGAAAAAAAGTTGAGCAAATTGAAAAGGATTCGGATAGAGATTACTACATGACTGCCAACGAGGCGAAAGAGTATGGTTTGGTCGACGAGGTGATTTCTCAAAAACCATCTAAATAAAGAGGGTTCTCATGGCTAAGCCGTCCAAAATTAATTTTTGTTCCTTCTGTGGAAAACCACAGCAGGAAGTCAAAAAAATGATTGCGGGCCCCGCCAATGTATTTATCTGCGATTCCTGTGTTCGGGTATGCAAAACGATTGTTGACCGAGAACTTGGTGAAAAAGAAAAGAAAAGCAAACCCTCATCTGGAAAACCCTTCTTTAATCTCCAAAAACCACAAGTTATTAAGGAGTATCTTGATAACCATGTGATCGGACAAGAACATGCCAAAAAGGTTTTGTCTGTAGCGGTCCATAATCATTACAAAAGGCTGTCCTCTGAATTAGGGATGTCTACAACAGACGGTTCTAAACCTTTTATCGATCATGACTTAGATGAAGTTGAAA
>CALIRS010000031.1 GCA_938042205.1 uncultured bacterium
GGATTTGAAGCAAAAGAAGTAGGTTTTGTTGTCGAAAGGCCAAGAGAAGGATACGGTGACTTTGCCACAAATGCACCTTTTCTGCTAAGTCCTTTATTAAAAGAATCACCTAAAGAAATAGCTCTGGAGCTTGTCAGGACGCTTTCTTCTGAAAAACTGTTTGATAAAGTGGAAGCAGCTGGTGCAGGCTTTGTAAATTTTTTTATTTCGAAAGAAGTCTGGGTGGAAGAGCTCAAAAAGATTCTTGAGGAAGGAAGTGCTTACGGAAAGCTCGATATCGGAAAAAACCTGAAAATACAGGTCGAATTCGTAAGCGCCAATCCTGTTGGTCCTATGCATATCGGGCATGGTAGATGGGCAGCTTTTGGAGATTCTCTTTCAAGACTTCTTGAGAAAGCAGGATACACAGTCCAGAGGGAGTTTTATGTGAATGATGCGGGAAGGCAAATAGATCTTTTTGTTGAGTCTGTTGCCTGTCGTTACTCAGAAATATTTGGTGAAGAAGTTGAATTGCCTGAAGAGGGGTATCGAGGTGCATACATCAAAGAGATTGCCAGAGAAATTGCTGAGAAATATGGGGATAGGTATATGGCAATTCCCTACCAGAAAAGAAAAAAGGAGTTTTCAAAAATTGCTTATAAAATGGTCCTTGAGCACTTAAGAAACGTCCTGGCGAGAATGGATGTTGAATTTGATGTCTGGTTTTCTGAAAAGTCTCTTCATCGAGAAGGAAAGATAATTCAAGCGATAGATACCTTGAGAAAAAAAGGTTACGTATATGAGAAAGACGGTGCAATCTGGCTTAAATCTACTGAATTTGAAGACGAGAAAGACAGGGTTCTTATCAGGTCTAATGGTGAGTCAACTTATTTTGCAGCTGACATTGCCTACCACATTAATAAGAGAGAACGAGGGTTTCAAAAAGTAATAGATATCTGGGGCGCTGACCATCATGGATACGTTAAAAGGATGCAAGCAGCCATGAAAGCACTTGGCTATCCGGATGATTTTCTGGAAATAATCATCGGGCAAATGGTTAATCTTTATTCGGGTGGGAAGCCTGTTAGAATGTCGAAAAGAACGGGAGAAATGGTTACTCTTGAAGAACTTCTGGATGAAGTTGGGAAAGATGCGCTGCGTTTTTTCTTCTGTTCGAAAAGTACTGACTCCACGCTTGACTTTGACATTGATCTGGCAAAGGAACAATCACAAAGAAATCCTGTTTATTATGTGCAGTATGCACATGCAAGAATTTGTTCAATTCTTAGATTTGCCGACGGGGAAGGGCTTAATATTGAAAAGCTGCCATTTGAAAGCGTAAAAGCGATATCGAATCCTTATGAAATAAAACTTGTGAAGGAACTTTCAAAGTTTCCTGAAATTGTTGATGCGTGTGTTAGAACAAGATCCGTTCATCTTCTTACTGATTACCTTATAGGTCTAGCTACTGAGTTCCACTCCTTTTATACTGAGTGCCGGGTAGTTCGGGCAGAACCGGAAATTCGAGATGCAAGAATTCTGTTATGTCTTGCTACCAGAACCGTAATAGCTGAAGGCTTATCACTTTTAGGTGTAAGCGCTCCTCAGGCTATGTAGCAAAATAATTGAGTTATTTTATGTAAATATCAAGGAAATGAACATGGTGGGGTAAGGTCTTGCTTTTTGACTTTTGACAATATTAACCAAACGATTTGGCCTGGAGACGTAGTGTAGCTATTGGCTGTTGGCTATGAGCGAGAAGCGAAAAAAAGAGCAACAATTCAAGTTGTGTCATCTCGATTGAAGCAGGTTCAATCCAAATCTACGAAGAAAATATCTTAAAAGTAGAATATATTGAATCTAATTCTATTGCCTTAATAGTGATCACGACCATATAAGTGAGATATAGGATACAACTCACATGACAATGAGATGTCTTACAGAGATTATTTGCTATTTACAAAAAAATGGTTAGCAAAATGTTATGAATTGCCAAAGGATAATGGAAGATTTTGTTTAAATAATACCTCTTGATAATAGCTATAAACATATTGAAATCTTCAAACTTCTCATGATAAAGAATTTTTTAAAGAGCTTATCAAGATGACTCAATATCCTTCTTCTTCAAGGGAGTTAGTACCCACCGCTCCCATTTTCCAGAAGTAGCTTCTGGCACAAAATCAAGATTTTCATAAAATTTTTTTGCAGCCGTATTGTCAGTTCCTACCCAGAAGCCTATCCTTTCGTGCCTTTGAGCTTTTAGGTATTTGATGACTTTTTTCATCAAGCTTGTACCGACACCTTTGCGCCTGATACCCGGATCAACAACAATCTCATGTATCTCACCCCACAACTTTCCAGCCCAGAACCAGTGTTTTCGAGCTGAAGCGAACCCGACGATCCTCTTATTCTCAAAAGCTACGAAGAAACCTGCAGGATCACCGCGATAAAGCCAGTTCAGATAATTTTTAATCAGAGAATTTTTAGTATAAGAATACTCTTCAAGTCCATGATATGAAGCTTTATAAATATCTATGAGCTCTTTTCTTAACTCTTTGAATTCTTCCGGGCTAATATTTCTGATGTTAATTTTTATCATTTATCAAATTATGTTTATTTTATAAAACTGAAGACAAAAGTGGAATTACCCTTAATTTTTCAGGAATTCTTAAAATCAAAAAAGAAATTTTGATTATGATGCTTATTTTTGTAACTTATTTTTGTAACAGTCCTTGATAATTGCTCTTTAACTGCCTTAATGTTAGACTTTT
>CALIRS010000032.1 GCA_938042205.1 uncultured bacterium
TTTCTGATATAAGTAATTAAAAATTGAACGTTAACCTGAAGTAATAACACATAATCAACAAATTTTAACCGTTAACCGAATAATTATTATTAGACTCCAATTCTATATCTTATATTTAGATTGTAGTTTGTGAATTTTGCCTCATTGTTTGGGTCAGATTTTCGGTTACAATTTACGCATTTATTTTATTAACTTTTAACAGGAGAAAGAGAGGGGATAGGTTGATGAAAAGCGACCTCGAAATTGCACAGGAAGCAAAATTAAAACCAATAACAGAAATCGCCAATGACTTGGGGCTTACAGGCGACGACATTGAGCTTTACGGTCATTACAAATGTAAAGTCCATTTAGAGGTCCGAGACAAGTTTGCCCATAAAGAAAATGGAAAGTATATCGATGTCACCGCCATTACCCCTACTCCTTTAGGAGAAGGGAAAACCACTACCACTATCGGTCTGACACAGGCTCTTGGAAAGTTGAATAAACACGTCGTTTGCTGTATCCGTCAACCATCTATGGGTCCCACTTTTGGAATCAAAGGCGGGGCTGCAGGAGGAGGCTATTCACAGGTAGTTCCCATGGAAGACTTTAATCTCCACCTTACTGGAGACATTCATGCTGTTGGTGCCGCACATAATCTTCTGGCAGCAGCTATCGATGCTCGAATAATGCACGAAGATAGACTAACTGATAAAGAACTCGAAGAAATTGGTCTGCGCCGTCTTAATATCGATCCTTACAGCATTTTATGGAATAGAGTGGTCGATGTTAACGACAGAGCTTTAAGGCACGTAATCATCGGTCTTGGCACTGAACAGGATGGACGTCCTCGCCAGACAGGATTTGATATTACCGTCGCTTCCGAAGTAATGGCAATTCTGGCACTGGCAACAAGCATAAAGGACTTAAGAGAAAGAATCGGAAGAATTGTCTGGGGCATGGATAAATCTGGAAACCCGCTAACAGCTGAGGATCTGGGTGTAGCAGGTGCTATGACAGTACTTTTAAAAGATGCACTTATGCCAAACCTCTTGCAGACTCTTGAAGGTCAACCAGCGTTCGTACATGCAGGACCTTTCGCCAACATCGCTCACGGCAACTCCTCTATCGTTGCTGATCAAATTGCTATCAAACTTGCCGACTATGTAGTTACAGAGTCAGGCTTTGGCGCAGATATTGGAATGGAAAAATTTATGAATATTAAATGTCGTTATTCTGGACTCAAGCCAGACTGCGTAGTTATTGTAGCTACAGTTAGAGCTTTGAAAATGCATGGAGGAGGACCCAGAGTAATTCCTGGAAAACCTCTTGATCCCGCTTATACCTCTGAAAATCTCGAGCTTTTGAAAAAAGGAATTGAAAACCTGAAAGCACATATCAATATTGCCAGGAAATTTGGAGTTCACGTTATAGTAGCCATTAATAAATTCGCTTCTGATACTGAAAAAGAGGTCGAGCTTATCAAGGAAGCAGCTGTTGAGGCAGGGGCAGAAGGTGCATACCCCTGCGAACACTGGGTTAAGGGAGGAGATGGAGCAATCGATCTTGCCGAAGGAGTCATCAAAGCCTGTGAAAAACCTTCTGAATTTAAATTCCTGTATCCTCTGGAATGGCCGCTTAAGAAAAAAATCGAAACCATTGCTACCGAAATTTATGGTGCTGACGGCGTTGACTATACTCCTCTGGCCGAAAGACAACTTGAAAAATACGAAGAATGGGGATATGGCAAACTGCCAATTAATATGGCTAAAACCCATCTTTCACTATCACATGATCCTAACTGGAAAGGCGTGCCACGAAATTACCGACTGCCTGTAAGAGAAGTCAGGGCTTCCGTGGGATCAGGATTTATTTACCCACTATGTGGCGAGATGAGAACCATGCCAGGTCTTCCGAGAAAACCTGCGTTCACGCATGTTGACATTGATGAAAATGGCAGAGTAAAAGGATTGTTTTAAAGATAAGGTCAGGAGGCAATCTTGTCCAGGATTAAATTCATGCCTTCCGGAAGAACAATTAATGCCCGGAAAGGTAAAACCATATTTCAAATAGCTCGCGAAGCAGGAATTCACCTCAATACTTCCTGCAATGGTGTGGGTACCTGTGGGAAGTGCAAGATAAAGATAATTGAGGGTAAGGTAGATCAACTTACCTCATCTTACTCACTCCCCCAAACTTTGCAGGATCAAGGTTATTCGCTCGCCTGTCGAACCGTGGTTCTTTCTGATTGCACTATTTTTATACCTCAGGAAACACGGCTTCTGGGAAGCGAGTTGCTTGAAGAAAGAGGAGAGATTCACTTAACAGAAGCGATCGATAGAGTAGGCATCAATCCTCGATTCAGAAGAGCTTATCTCGCTCTTCCCTACCCAAGTCTTGAAGATAATCTTTCAGACTGGCAAAGAATTGAAAGGGAAGCTGTAAAAATATGGCCAGGCCGCCAGCTCGTTCCCACATATCGTGTTCTTCAGGAAATTCCCTCTCTTTTAAGAGATAGTGACTGGAAAGTGACAGCTGATTTTTTCGATAGAGGAGATGCTCTCCTTCTTACTAATCTCCAGAAAGGAAAGAAAACAATCGGTCCATTTGGACTGGTGGTTGATGTAGGCACCACGACGCTGGTAGTTGAACTAATTGAACTTTCAAGCGGAAGTGTGTGGGGTAAAACGTCACGTTATAACCCTCAGATAACCTATGGGGAAGATGTCATTTCAAGAGTGATTTATGCCCGTCAGGAAGGCGGTCTCTCGCAACTCCAGCGAGAAGTAGTTAAAGCTATTGAGCACATGGCAAAAAAGTTAATCGAAGAATCAAATCTTTCTCCAGATGATGTTTCCGGGATTTATGTTTCTGGAAATACTATTATGCTTCATCTCTTAGCAGGGATAGATCCTTCATTTATTAGGGAGGAGCCTTACGTTCCGGCTGCAAGCTTTGGATGGTGGGAAGACGCATCAAAGTTTGGTTTTCACCTCTTAGAAAAATCACTGGTTTATTTTCTACCATGTGTGGCGAGCGTCCTTGGAGCTGATATCGTTGCCGGGCTGCTAGCAGCTGGATTTGATGAACCAGGGCCTCTTCGTCTTTTCATAGACATAGGAACAAATGGAGAAATGGTTTTTGGTAATGGAGACTGGTTTCTTGCCTGTTCCTGTTCCGCAGGTCCTGCTTTTGAAGGAGGGGGTGCAAAACACGGCACGAGGGTCATTCCAGGAGCTATTGAAGAGGTGAAAATAGATAGAGAAACTTGCGATGTAGAAATTGTAACTGTCGGAGACATGCCACCACAAGGAATCTGCGGTTCAGGTTTAATCGACCTTCTTGCAGAACTTTATCTTAATGGAATCATAGACAGAAGAGGAAAGTTCGACTTTACTTGCAAGGCAAATCGCTTAAGAAAAAGTAATGGAGATTACGAATTCGTAGTTTCTGAAGGTGAAGATAAAACTAAAGACATCACCATAACAGAAGCAGATATTGATAATTTGATGAGAGCTAAAGCGGCTCTCTTTGCAGGAATAAGGCTTTTAATTCAGACAGGCAATGTATCAATCGAGGATATCGATAAGCTATATATTGCTGGGGTCTTTGGTCGATACTTAGATCTCGAAAAAGCGATCACCATCGGCTTGCTACCTGACATTCCAATAGATAAGATTGAATTTTTGGGGAATACTTCTCTGCTTGGAGCGCGAATAGTAGCTCTCTCTCAGGACTTTGAAAGAAAAGCAAAAGAAATCGCCTCCAGAATTACCTATCTCGAGCTTGCCAGAAGTAGCCGCTTCATGGACGAATACGTTTCTGCTTTATTCCTTCCTCATACACATCTCGATCTTTTTGCATCAGTAGCCGGGAAAATCCCTAAAAAGAAAAAAGGTGGGAGTTGTTAATGATTTCAATAGCAGTGGCCGGAAAAGGCGGTGCTGGAAAGACAACATTTTCTGCCCTCACAATACGATATTTGCTTGAATCAGGATTTAAGCCTTTACTGGCAATAGACGCTGACCCGAATTCAAATCTTAACGAGGCTTTAGGAGTAACTTACTCGACCACTATTGGAGAAATTGCTGAGAAATTAAAAGAGGTGCCCGAGGAAATGAGTAAAGAAATGTGGCTGTCTATACAGGGTGAAGAGGCACTAGTAGAAAGTGAAGGATTTGATCTTTTAGTTATGGGAAGACCTGAAGGACCCGGTTGTTACTGCGCTGCCAATAATCTTCTTCGCAACTACATCGATAGACTGTCACGTGCTTACAAAGCATTGGTGATCGATAATGAAGCAGGTATGGAGCACCTGAACAGGCGTCTTACCAGGGACATTGACACTCTTTTCTTAATTGCCGAACCAACACCTAAAGGGATTACCACAGCAGAACGGCTTTTAAATTTAGCACGTCATCTTGATCTTTCCATCGGGAGATATTTATTGATAATAAATAAGGTTACCGATGAAGAAGAAGTTGAGTTCATTCTTAAGGGGAAGGATTTGCCTCTTCTTGGCTTCTTACCTCTTGATGAAAATATTCCCGAGTTTGAAAGAAAATTAAGACCCCTTCTCGAATTCCCAGTAGACTCATCTTACTGGAAAAAATTAAAAGAACTTTTAAATTTCGCCTTTTCAAAGGAGATGGAAAGAAAATGATTATTGATGGGAAATCAATTGCGGCAGATATTCGCCAGGAAATTAAGTCTCAGGTCGATGAATTCACAAAGAAAACTAATGTCAAACCAGGATTAGCTGTGATACTCGTTGGAGAAAACCCGGCTTCTTTGGTCTACGTATCGCAAAAAGAAAAAGCATGCGATGAAGTAGGCATTGCCTCTTTGAAAGTCGTTCTTCCAGAGAGCATTCCCCAGGAAGAGCTTGAAATGAAAGTAGAAGAATTGAACAATGAACCAGCTATCCATGGGATTCTGGTACAACTACCCTTGCCGGATCATCTTGACGAAAAAAAGATTATCGAAAAAATTTCTCCCGAAAAGGATGTAGATGGGTTTCATCCCGTAAATGTAGGGCGTCTGGTAGTTGGTGAGGAAACATTTGTTCCCTGTACTCCTCAGGGAGTAATAGAGCTTATCGAAAGAAGCAATATAGAGATTGAAGGCAAACGGGCAGTAGTAGTTGGCAGGAGCAACATTGTTGGAAAACCAGTAGCTTTGCTCCTCCTGCAAAAAAATGCTACTGTTACCATCTGCCATACGAGAACACGAAATCTTCCTGAAATTACAAACCAGGCTGAAATTCTAATAGCCGCCGCTGGAAAACCCCACCTCATAAAAGCTGATATGGTAAAAGATGGAGCCTGTGTGATAGATGTAGGGATTAACAGAGTAGATGGAAAATTAGTGGGAGATGTTGATTTCGAAGAGGTAGAAAAAAAGGCAATAGTGACACCGGTTCCCGGAGGTGTGGGTCCGATGACCGTAGTTATGCTTCTTAAAAACACTCTTCAGGCAGCAAAATGGATTGTTGAAGGAGAGAAAAAATGATTGAGGAAAGATTGAAAAATACTTATACTGGCAAAATTAAAGAGATTACCCTCGGAAAAAATCACCTGAAAATTGGTGGTGAAGACCATCTTCCCTTCTACTATTGGGAAGGGAGCATTGAGTTCAAGCCTCTTTTCGGACTGGAAATCCTGGATATTCAACCTGATGATTGGGCCGAACCTCTTCAAAACGTTTTTAGTGATGTCTGGTCTGACCCGGTAAAATGGGCTCGAAAATGTGTGGAAATTGGTGCTGAATTCATCCTTATCTGGCTTATCGGTACCCATCCAGATAGCCAGAAATATACCTCTCAGGAAGCAGCGGGAATTGTAAAAGAGATTTCGCAAAATATTGATGTACCGATAGTTGTTTATGGTTCGGGAAGCAAAGAAAAAGACCATGAAGTGTTACGCTGGGTCGCCAACGAAGTCAGCGGCGAGAGACTTCTCTTAGGACCCGCGGATGAAGAAACTTATAAACTAGTAGTAGCGCCTCTCGTTCCCACAAATCATAATGTTATTTCCTTTTCACCGGTAGATGTAAACATTGCCAAACAGGTGAACATTCTGATTTCACAGATGGGAATGCCTGTAGAAAGGATTGTGATGGATCCTACCACTGGAGCTCTCGGATATGGACTGGAATACACTTACTCCATAATGGAAAGATTGAGACTTGCAGGTTTAATGCAAAACGATGAAATGACTTTAATGCCAATCATCTGCACTGTTGGACGAGAAAGCTGGAAAACTAAAGAAGCTAAAGCAACCGCCATTGAAGAACCAGAATGGGGAGATCAGGAAAAAAGAGGAATTGCCTGGGAAGTGATCACAGCCACCACCCTGATGCTTGCGGGGGCAAATCTTCTGGCTTTAAGGCATCCAAAAAGCCTTGAGCTACTCAAAAGTACTCGTGAAAAACTTGTTTCACGAGAAAGGAAAGGTGAATGAAATGGGTTTAGAAGATAAAACTATAGACCCGGCAGCTCAGAAGATACTTTCCAAAGCACAAAAGGAAGGTGTTCAGACTGTCTGGGAGAGAAAGGAAGAAATGAAAGTTTGTGCTTTCGGAGATGCAGGTACTTGTTGCCGCATTTGCTGGATGGGCCCCTGTCGTATAAATCCGAAAGCACCAGAAGAAAAGCGTGGAGTTTGTGGAGCTACCGCAGACACCATTGCGGCAAGAAACTTAGCCAGAATGGTAGCTGCGGGCACTTCAGCTCATTCTGATCACGGAAGACACATCGTCCACGCTCTAAAGTTAACTTCTGAAGGCAGAATGGCAGGATATGAAGTCAGAGACATTTCCAAACTTTATCGGGTGGCTGGAGAATTCGGGATCGATACCAGAGATCGAGAGATAAACGAGATTGCGCACGAACTGGCAGAAAAAGCTGAAGAGGAATTCGGCAAGCAAGAAGGTAGACTAACCTTTTTAAACAGAGCTCCTAAAAAGAGGCAAAAAATCTGGCATGAATCTGGCGTTGAACCACGAGGAATAGACCGTGAGGTAGTAGATCTTCTTCATCGAACGGCCATGGGTGTTGACCATGACCATGTCGATATTACTCTTTCGTCAATGAGAACATCGCTCGCAGATGGTTGGGGCGGGTCGATGCTTGCCACCGAACTTTCGGATATACTTCTTTCTACACCTTATCCTATCCGATCAAAAGCAAATCTTGGTGTCCTTGAAGAAAACGCAGTAAATATCATCGTTCACGGTCATGAGCCTCTTCTTTCAGATTCTATTGCCAGAGTAGTGCGTGAACCGGAAATGATTGAAAAAGCAAAACAGGCAGGAGCTACTGAAGGCATTAACCTTTCAGGATTGTGCTGTACCGGGAACGAAGTTTTAATGAGACAGGGATACCCACTTGCCGGAAATCATCTTCATCAGGAATTAGCCATCATTACCGGTGCTGTTGAAGCAATGGTAATTGATGTACAATGTCAGATGCCATCACTGGCTCAGGTTGCAAGCTATTATCATACTCATCTGATCACCACATCACCTCAAGCAAAATTTCCGGGTGTAATGCACATTGCATTTGAACATGAAAAAGCCCTGGAAATTGCCAGAAAAATAGTGACGCTTGCCATAGAAAACTTTAAGAATCGTGACAAAAGCAAAGTTCACATACCTGAAGAAAAAATGGATCTGGTGGCCGGGTTTTCCCACGAAACAATTAATTATATGCTTGGAGGGAGATTCAGAGCTTCTTATCGACCACTAAATGATGCCATTATCTGGGGAAGAATCAAAGGTGTTGTGGGAATTGTTGGTTGCAACAATCCTCGCATCCCACAGGATAGCTTCCACGTAACATTAGCAGAAGAACTCATTAAGAACGATATTCTTGTTGTATCTACAGGCTGTGCTGCGGGAGCTTTTGCAAAAGCAGGGCTTCTTCTTCCAGAAGCCGCTGAAAAAGCAGGGCCCGGACTCCGAGAAGTATGCGAAGCTGTAGGAATGCCACCTGTACTTCACGCTGGAGCCTGCGTCGACAATAGTAGAATTCTTGTCGCTTGCTGCGAAATGGTTCGCGAAGGTGGCCTTGGAAATGACATCAGTGATCTTCCAGTTGCCGGTGTTGCTCCTGAATGGATGAGTGAAAAAGCAGAAGCTATTGCGCATTACTTCGTAGCTTCAGGTGTCAACGTTTTCATTGGTGTCCCTCATCCAACCTGGGGTAGCCCGGGCATGGAAAAACTCCTTTATGAGGACCTTGAAAATATCTTCGGGGCTCGTTTTCACTACGAACCAGAGCCATACTTGATGGCAACGAAAATCATTGACCTCATCAATAAGAAACGTGAGAAATTGGGAATTACCGAAAAACCGGTCCGTGTTCTTTACGACATGGCAATGCGTAGAGAACTTCCGGTGGAATAAGGAGGAAAGACCATGTCAAAATTTATACTCAGCTCAGCTATAAAAGGTGCTCATCAGATAGTAGAAAAAGCCTCCAAACAGCTAAATCAGGCAATTGAGTCACAGGGAGAAAACTACCCTATAAAACCTCCTGATACTGCATACTTTGTTCCAATTATTTACTCCATTATGGGACATAAAGTTGAAAAGTTGTCCGATTTTAAGCCGGTAATCGAAGAAGCTAAAAAATTGCTCCCGCCCGTGCCCTCTGATCACGTCTGGCTTCCTTATCTCGGTCCCGCACTTGATGCTGGCATGGCAACACTTTTTGCCGAAGAAATAATCGAATTTACTAAACCTGCTATCGGTCAAAG
>CALIRS010000033.1 GCA_938042205.1 uncultured bacterium
TTGTTTTATCAGCAAAAAGGTTAAAAAAAGAAATTGGAAGAATATCGGATCTTGATGCGATCAGTTATTATTACGAACTTAAAAACTACAGTTTAAAAGCATGTTTTTTGGTATGGGCAATTATCCACGGAAACACAAGGGAGAAAAAAGTGCTTGAAAATTATCTTTCAAAACTGCGTTTTATTACGATAAGCATTACTGGTAAAGAAATTATTCAAAGAGGTATTCCACCCTCAAAAGAAGTAGGAATCATCAAAAAGGAGATTTTAAAAGCCTGGATTAGTGGTAAGGTAAAAACTAAAGATGAGGAATTGGCACTTTTAAAGGAGCTTGTTCAAGAATTTAAAAAATGATAGAAATAGTAACCCGCTTTATCTGGAAAATCAGTGCGGTAATGATGGCAATTGTATTTCACGAGTTAGCTCATGGTTATGTTGCCCTTTACGAAGGAGATAGTACTGCAAGAGAGCATGGAAGGTTAACACTTAACCCCTTTGCTCACATCGATCCTTTAATGTCAATAGTGTTACCCAGTCTTCTTATTCTATCCGGATCAGGAATAGTTTTTGGAGCTGCAAAACCGATTCCGATCAATCCATGGCGTTTCAAGCACAGAAGAAAAGGCGAAATTTTAGTTTCCGTAGCGGGGGTTAGTGCCAATCTTCTTTTAGCAGTGATTTTTGGCTTTCTTACGAAAATCGATAGCCCTTATCAGTTGTACTTTTATGAAGCAGTGGTGATAAATGTGGTACTGGCAGTGTTTAATATGCTTCCAGTTCCGCCGCTTGATGGTTCGCGATTAGTAGCACAATTTTTACCTTCAAAGTATCAATCATTATGGAGGGAGCTCGAACGTTACGGAATTGGTATACTTTTAATTTTAATTTTCATCTTTGGTGGAATTTTCTGGGCAGTAATTAGCCCGGTAATTTATTTTTTGATAAACGTATTTACATAAAGGAGGAAGTCAAATTGAAAAGGGTTCTTACAGGATATAGACCAACAGGAAGACTTCATTTGGGGCATTATCATGGAAATATTGAACATATGTTAAAACTCCAGAATGAATATGAATGTTTCTTTTTTATAGCTGATTGGCATGCTTTAACTACCGATTATGAAAATCCAGAGAATATAGCCGAATACACCCGTGAGATGATTATTGATTGGCTTGCTGCTGGAATTGACCCTGACAAAGCGGCAATATATCGGCAAAGTGATGTTCGTGAAGTTTCCGAACTGGCACTCTATTTTGGGATGATTTCTCCACTAGGGTGGCTTGAAAGAAACCCAACGTACAAAGAGCAGTTAAGAGAATTAAAGGAAAGACATCTGCAAACTTATGGTTTTCTGGGTTATCCGGTGCTTCAGGCTGCAGATATTTTGATCGTAAAAGGAGAAATAGTTCCCGTCGGCGAGGATCAATTACCTCACCTTGAGCTTACGAGAGAAATAGCCAGGAGATTTAATTTCCTTTATGGAGAATATTTTAAAGAACCTCAGGCTCTTCTATCAGAAACCCCCAGAGTTCCCGGCATCGACGGAAGAAAGATGTCTAAATCTTATGGGAATGCGATATTTTTATCTGACGCGCCTGATGTAATTAGAAATAAAGTTAGTGCAATGTTTACTGATCCCCGAAGAATTTACTTAAAAGATCCAGGTCATCCTGAAGAATGCCCTGTTTTTGCTCTGCATAAGCTTTATTCAGCCAAAAGATTTAATGAGATTGAAAAGCTCTGCAAGAATGCAGAGATAGGCTGTACTGATTGCAAAAAAGAATTAGGTGAAAGATTAGTTGAATTTCTCCAACCTTTCCAGAAAAAGAGAGAAGAAGTTTTGTCCAGGGAAAATGTTGTGTCTAAAGTTCTAAAATCTGGGCTTGAAAAAGTAATACCTATTGCTCGTGAAGTGATTTCTGATGTACACGACTTGATGGGACTCAAGAAAATTTAAAATGGTGGACGAAATAAAATTACAGGAGACAGCTTCATCAAGAGCAAACTACCATGTAAGATTAAAACCCTATGAAGGACCTTTTGATGTGCTTCTCAAGCTTGTAGCAGAACAAGCGGTTGATATTCTTGAAATTGATCTTTCAAAGTTGACCCGCGATTACCTTGAATTTCTAAAAGAGCAAAGAGAACACGATATAGAAATAACGGTGGAATTTCTGTATGTAGCAGCAATTTTACTTTCAATGAAGGCTTCGATTCTTACCTATGAACCTGATGAAAAATTTGAGCTGCCTGTTTCACCTCAGGAGCTATTACTTAAACTCAAAGAACTCTCAATATTTAAAAAGGCCGCCGAAAAGCTTTCAAGTTATATAGAGAAGCGTGCTTTTGTATACGCGTCGGGTAGTAATCTAGAAAAAGATAATTTTTCAAAAATAAAGCGAATATCTAAAAAAGCACTTCAAAATGCCTATCTTGAGGTTTTACAGAGAAATACTCCAGTAATTGCGGGTACTCACATTTTAAATGCTAGTCTTGATATTAAAGAAGCTTTAAAGATGCTGAAAAATGCCTTTAATCGCCAGGATGAGATTAGGTTTTCAAGTACTGTTGAAAAGAATTGCAGTAAAAGAATGATCATTTCTCTTTTCTTTGCCATCCTTACTTTAGCACAAGAAGGAATCGTCGAACTTTACCAACCAGAACAATTTGCGGACATCAGTATCAAACTTATAAATAAGAATCGCTTTACAGAG
>CALIRS010000034.1 GCA_938042205.1 uncultured bacterium
GGTAAAAGTCAGGATCGATAGAAAGTCTTTCTGCATTTGATCTAAGATATGAGACTGCTGCTTTCGCGGACTCCTGCATAATTTCACCTAAATGACCTGTGAGAATTAAAGAGCCCTTACCTTTCATCAACGTAGCTTCTACAGAAAGGATATCGCCACCTACTTCAGTCCAGGCAAGCCCCGTTGCTACCCCAATTTCATCTTTTATTTCTGCCACACCATAACGAAATCTGGGTGGTCCAAGGAAATCACGTAAGTTTTTAATACCTATTACAACTCTTGCCGCTTCCCCTTCGACTAATTTTCGGGCAACCCTTCTACAGATTTTGGCTATTTCTCGCTCCAGGTTTCTGACACCTGCTTCGCGCGTATATTCACGAATTAACCTTCGTAGTGCCGGAGCAGTAATTCTTAAGTTATCCTTTGACAATCCATGAGCTTTAATCTGCTTTGGAACCAGATAAAGCTGAGCAATTTTAACTTTTTCTTCTTCTGTGTAACCTGGAAAGTGAATGACTTCCATCCGATCTCGAAGCGCTGGTGGAATGGTGTCCAGTATATTTGCAGTGGTAATAAAAAGGGTCTCCGAAAAATCAAAGGGTACTTCGAGATAGTGATCAGAGAAAGAATAATTCTGCTCAGGGTCAAGTACTTCAAGAAGTGCCGCTGATGGGTCACCTCTAAAATCGACTCCAATTTTATCTATTTCATCGAGCATAAATACCGGGTTTTTAGTCTTCACCTGCGCTAAAGCCTGTATCATCCTGCCTGGCAACGCGCCAACATAAGTCCTGCGATGGCCTCTGATTTCAGCTTCATCCCTAATTCCTCCCAGACTAATCCGAATGAATTTTCTTCCAAGTGCCCTTGCTATTGATTTTCCAATAGATGTTTTGCCGGTGCCCGGAGGTCCGGCGAAACAGAGAATAGAACCTTTAGCTTTACCACCTGTAAGTTTGTGAACTGCAAGATACTCAAGGACTCTTTCCTTTACCTGCTCAAGTCCATAATGATCTTCATTAAGAATTCTTTCAGCTTTCTTTAAATCAAGCTTTTCTTCAGAACGAATATTCCATGGTAAACTGATAAGCCAGTCAAGATAGGTCCTTACTACTGAAACTTCTGCAGAACCCTGAGGCATTTTTGCTAATCTATCAAGTTCTTTAAGAGCTTTTTCCTTGACTTTTTCGGGCATTCCGGCATCTTCGATTTTTTTCTTAAGTTCCTGAATCTCTGATTCCTGTTCTGAAAGGACGCCCAGCTCGTCTTGTACAGCTTTAAGCTGCTCTCTTAAGAAATATTCACGCTGGGCTTTCTCCATAGATTCTTTTACTTTAGATTGAATTCTGGATCCGATTTCAAGAATTTCCAGTTCACGGGAAAGAAAAAGATTTACTCTTTCAAGTCTTTCTTTCGGATCAATAGCTTCAAGAACGCTCTGCCTTTCTTCTGGCTTTAAAGAAAGATGAAAAGCAACGAAGTCAGCAAGCCTGCCCGGAGAATCGATATTAAGCGCCGCTAACAACACTTCCCTGGGTATAGGCTTTCCAAGCTGAGTTGTTCTCTCAAACTGGTTTACAACAGTTCGCATTAAAGCTTCAATTTCAATATCTTTATACTCTTTTTCTTCAATTATTCTCACTTTTGCAACAAGATATGGTTCTTCTTCTACCACTTCTACCATCTGAAGACGAGCTATTCCTTCAACAAGCGCCTTGGCAGTTCCGTCAGGAAGCTTTAGCTCCTGCATAATGGTAGCCAGGCAACCTATTTCATAAAGATCTTTTCCTGCAGGAGCTTCAACTTCTGCCTTTCTTTGGGCGATAAGCGCAACTAAATGTCCTTCCTCCTTCATCGCTCCCTCAAGAGCCTTAAGAGAGCGCTCTCTTCCAACAAAGATGGGAACTACAAGGTTAGGAAATATTACTAGATCCCTTAATGGAATTATTGGTATTTTATCTATTATTTCTGAGAGCTTTTCCTTATCAACCATTCTTTCCTCCTTTATAATGCTTTCTTAATACTTTGCTAAGCTCGCAAAAAATATCTAATATTTCACTCATGGTAACAAACTTTAAAGAAAATAAAATTATATGGCTTTTAACGCTCATTTATATATTTTTTATCGCTGAAATTATTATACCTCTACCCGCAAATGCTGAATCAATCGAGGTAAAAATTGAAGTTGCTAAGCCCTTCTTTAAACCCGGCGAGCAATTATCTGCATCAATAAATATTACGAATCTTTCTGAAACAATATTGGGACCTTTAAGAATTCATTTTAGATTGTTAAGCCCCAGAGGAAAGATAATTGCCTATCGAAATCGTTACACTGGCTACGTTGGTAAAGACCCTCTAACGGTTCCTCTTCAGATTAATACCGGAGCGATCAAACCATCTAAAGGTATTTACCCCTGCGAAGTCTTGATATTTACCAGGGGTAAACAGATTGCCCGGAAGAAAAGCTACATCGTATTTGCTGACTCCATCCCTTCACTCGAATTGATGCCTGTACTTGAATTGAATGCTCCTTTCAGAATCACCCCTGAAGGGATCCTGAGCTCTGAAGAAATCTTGCAGAAGGTGGTGAGTGGCTCAAGAGAAAATGCTTACCTTGATATGATCATATCAAAAAGAGCGTCTTGCGTGCTCGTTGCCACCTCAGGATTCCTTACCCAACTTCAAGAGATGTCAGATGGATACAAAGTAAAAACGAATTCAGGCTTGACTGAGCGCAAACCGGATTCAGAACAATGCCAGGTGATAAAGAAATTTCTCGACAAATTGAAAACAGCTGCTAAAGAAGAAAATGTTGTTTTAGCTTTTACACCTTATGGAGAAGCCAATCCTAAAGATTTTGTAGAACTTGGGCTCTCTGAAACTCTCAGAAACCTTATTATTAAGGGTCAAAAGTTTTCTGCAGATTCATTTCATATTTCTACACTGCCTTCAATTATTTTTATCCCTCACAAAGGACTCGATCAAAAGTCTCTTCGTCTCATTGCCGACATGGGATTTCAAACCGCGATTGATGCCAATTCAACCTACCTGAATTCCTTTCTCGCTGAAAATACTGGTATTTTTGTGAGAAAAACAATTACCACACCACCAGAACTTAAAGGAGCCGAAGCAGCAGAATTTTTACTGAGAGAAATTACTGCCCAGCAGTTGAAAAATAGTGAACCTAAAGCGTTTATGATCAGCTTGAATGCAATTGATCCTGTCGTTTTTTCGGCTTTTAAGGAAAAGGCAGGTAAGACCGGGTTTATTGAATTCGCAGCTGGGAAAACACCCACTTTAAAACCTATGGCTTTTACAGAAACAAAGTCTTTTTATGGCGATTTTGCTCCCCTGGCTAAAAATTTGATTACCCGATATAAAGAAATACAACGTCTGGTAGCTGCCTATAACTCATCCCTTTTAGGTGATGGCTCACACGAGAAAAACATCAACCAAAAACTCGCTTACAGCTTAATGCCAGCATTTAATTTAAAACCTGACTACGATCTTTCTTTCCAATACCTTTCAACGTTAAAGGAAACCATCGAAGGCGATCTCAAAGGAATTTCTGTTTCTGAGAAAAATATTATTTTCTCTCAAAGAACAGGGAAGATCCCGCTAACTATCACGAACAAATCCAGAAGAGTTTTTAAGGTGAAAATAAAGCTCTTTTCAGAAGATATCGAATTTAGTAAACCCGAGTTCACTATGGTCCTTTCCTCAAGCGATAACCTGGTATCCGTCCCGGCGAAGGTGAAGATTCCAGGAGGAAAAATTGGAGTTAACGTCGAGATATTTACACCAGATGGTCATCTCATAAAAAAGGACAGGCTTATTGTAAAAAGTACCTTCCTGTCAACGATGCTTTCCTATTTAGGGATGCTGCTTTTAGCAATTTTTTTCCTCTTTTTTCTGCGAAGCAGATTAAAATCGAGAAGGGGTTAAGAATGAATGAGATACTTAAACCAATCCTTAAAGTAATTCTTATCCTTGCAGTACTATTCGTAACACTGAGTGATGCTGGAAAGTATTATCAAACCAGAATGTTTGCTTTCAACAGAGCTAAAGAAGCTATTCAGGCTGCAAGGCAGGTTTATGAAAATACTGAAAATATGCAAGTGGCAAAGGACACTGCAGATGCAAATTTAAAGATTGATGGTGGCAGATTAGTTTCACTTGATCTTGCTAATGAACAGTTTACAATCGTTGTCTCCTATCCTGTAAAAAATACTCTCTTTATTGAAAGAATAAGTTTTTTAAACGCTTTCTCCGAAGTTCAAGTGCGATACAAGGAAGAAAAGGGATTTTAACAGGTTGAACCATTTTTGTTGACTTAAATAGAACTAAAAATATAGAATACCCGTATGGGTATTGAAGAGAAAGACTTTGTAAATATCATTAGAAGACTAAAAAGAATTGAGGGCCAGGTCAGAGGCCTCCAGGGAATGGTTGAGAAAGAACGTCCCCTTGAAGAAATTATGAATCAGATGGCAGCTTCGAAAAGAGCGTTTGATGAAGCTTCACTATTAATTATTACTCAATATATGAAAGAATGCCTGGGGAAAGAACTTAAAGGATGCGAAAAGGCTATTTCCAGTGCGCTTGAAGTCTTTAAAAAGTATGCTAACCATATAAAATAAAACGAGATAATGAGGGTGGAAGCTTTTGAAAAAGCCAACTTATATCCTTGATACAAATGCAATATTGTACAATCCTGAAATTATTTACGATCTTGAAGACGCCGATATTGTAATTCCTCAGGTCGTCCTCCAAGAATTAGATAAAATAAAACTAACTTCAAATGACCGCGATCTCCGCTACCGTGCTCGAAGAGCATCAAGATTCCTTTTTAATATTGCTGAAAAAGGGTCTCTTACAGAAGGTATCGAGCTTGAAAATGGTTCTAACGTAAGAATTGCGATGTTTGATCCTAATAAAAGTTACCCTGATAATCTCGCTATAAAGAATTCCGATGACAAAATCTTAGCCATTGCCTACCAAGTAATAAACGAATTAGATGGAGATATTACTCTGGTAACGAATGATTTGAATATGCTCCTGAAAGCACAGATTATTGGTCTTTCAATTCATCGTTTTGCTGAAGAACCAGCTACATTTCTGGAAAAAATTGGAAGCCGGTTGAGGCTGGGCAGGAGATTTAAGACAGCATATCCATTTATCATTGTTCTTCTTATTGGTGCTTTCGCTGTGTTTATGGGAATGCAGGTAATAAATGCGGGCACTCCTAAAAGTGATTTGCCACCAGAGCTTCAAGCTCAATACGAATTCTTTAAAATTAAGGAGCAGGAATATAAAAGAATCCTTTCCGATGATCCTAAAAACTTTGAAGCACTTGTAGGTCTCGGCAACTTATATTTTGATAACCAGCAATACCAGCAGGCAATCGACTACTATCGAAAAGCTCTCAAAGTTCAACCAAATAACCCTGATGTTCGAACTGACATGGCTATCTGTTATTTTTATTTGAATTTAAACGACCTTGCCGTCTCCGAGCTTGAAAAAGTAGTTAAATCCTATCCCAACCATGCAAAAGCACATTATAACCTCGCAGTTGTTTATCGAAGAATCGGTCGCCTTGAGGCTGCAAAAAGTGAATTTGAAGCTTTTTTAAAGCTAGTACCCTACGGACCTGACGCAGAATTCGCTGCTAACCAGCTTAACGCTATTAATGAACTTCTCAAGCAAAGGGGAGTTCAGTAAGTATGGAAGTTAGAGACATCATTATCATTGGAGGAGGTCCTGCCGGGCTTACCAGTGCTATATACGCCGCGAGGTATCTCCGTAAGGCAGCAGTTCTTGAAAAAGGAGTCCCCGGTGGTCAAATTGCTATGACTGATGTTATTGAAAATTACCCTGGCTTCCCTGATGGAATAAGAGGAATGGAACTTATGCAGAAATTTGAGGAACAAGCGAAAAGATTTGGAACAGAATTTGTCAACCTTTTTGAGGTGAAAGCACTCGAAGAAAACGATGACTTAAAAATTGTAAAGAGTTCAGATAACCGCAGTTTTGCAGCAAAGGCAATAATTATTGCAACCGGTCAGGATCCTAAGCCCCTGAATGTACCTGGTGAGAACAGGCTTATAGGGAAAGGAATAAGCTATTGTGCTACCTGCGATGGTGCTTTTTTCAAAGACATGGAAGTAGCAGTAGTGGGCGGAGGCAATTCCGCCATTCAGGAAGCTATTTTTCTAACCCGATTTGCTTCACGAGTGCTCGTGATCCACAGAAGAGACCAGTTAAGAGCAGATAAGATTCTTCAAAAAAAGGCTTTCGAAAACAAAAAAATCAGCTTTCTCTGGAACAGTGTAGTAGTTGAAGTGCTTGGAGATAATAAAGTCACAGGACTTAAAGTCCGCAATGTAAAATCAGAAAATGTGAATGAAGTTAAAGTTGACGGAGTTTTTATTTTCATTGGATATATTCCAAACACTTCTTTCTTAAAAGGTATTGTCGAACTTGACAAAAACGGTTATGTTATCACCGACGAAAATCTTCAAACAAATATTCCTGGCATATTCGCTGCCGGGGATGCAAGAGCAAATACCCTAAAACAGGTATCAGTCGCTGTTGGTGAAGGTGCCCTAGCAGCGGCAAATGCCGAAAAGTACTTAGAAAACATTTAACGGGGAGGAAAATTATGGCTGGAAATGTCATCGAAGTTCATTCTGAAAACTGGGATCAAGAAGTATTAAATTCAGACAAAAAGGTTGTGGTTGATTTTTGGGCAGCTTGGTGCGGTCCATGCCGGATTATGGCACCAGTTATGGAAGAACTGGCAGCAAAGTACGATAAAGATGTTAAAGTCGTTAAACTTAATGTGGACGAATATCCAGATATTGCAGCAAAATATGAAATCAGATCAATTCCAACATTTATTCTGTTCGAAAAAGGAAATGTCAAAAAAAGGGTCACCGGGGCAATGCCTTTAGACAGACTGGTTGAGGAAATCGGTCTTTAAAGTGAAGCTTTGTGTCATAGATGGAATGGGAGGAAAAATCGGAGCTCAAATAATCTCGCAGGTTAGAGAAATGTTTCCTGACCTGGAGATTTATGCATTAGCTACTAATGCAGTTGCTGTTCATCAAATGATGAAATCAGGTGCTAACCGTGGCGCTAGCGGTGAAAATGCAATTATCCACACCGTTCGAGAAGTTGACGCTATTATCGGTCCTCTGGCAATCGTAATCCCTAATTCCATGATGGGAGAATTGACCCCGGGTATGGCTGAGGCAATTTCTTCATCCAGAGCTCATAAGATATTGCTGCCTCTCACTTATCCGCAGTTTACTCTAATCGGAGTCGAGCAGGTTCCACTGCCACATTTGATGGAGACAGCAATTAAAATTATCAAACAAATGATTGAAAGCGAGGAAGAAAAAAATGTGTGAAGCAAAAGTAATGCTTGAAAAGAACGGAGAATTGACTCCCTTTATGGATAATGTGGTCACAATTAAACCAGAAGGTGAGCAGCTACTTTTAGTTGATCTTTTCGGCGCTCAGAAATATCTGGAAGCCAGAATCAAAGAAGTTAAACTTCTTGAGCACGAAGTTATTCTTGAACAAAAATAAATCTGGTTTATAATATCTTAAAACTAAATACGCTTCTACTTGAAGCCACGAAGGTTTCAGATGACAGAAGTCTTCAGTGGCTTTTTTGTTTATTCAGACATGAAAGGAGGACGATATGTGCCGAAATGGAGTTAATCTGACTCAGTTTAAGATTTCAATTCATCAACTGCAACAATTTAGCGAAACCCTTTCTGAGAGTTTAAAAGAATGGGAAAAAATTTTGAAACCTCTTGGATTTGAAAACCTTGCCCATGAAGCTGCTGAAGCAGCAAATATGGCAGGCAAAACTTCTGAAAGAATTAAGAGCTTACTTGAAAAAGCTTCTGAAGCCGAAGCTGAAAACAGTGGTGACATTACCATAACTCCTCTTTAGGTGGTGATAAAGATGCATATACCTGATGGTTTTCTTGATTTAAAGACTGTTGCCGGTACTTATCTTGCTTCAGGGGCAGCTGGAGCTTATGCTGTTCAAAAAGTAAAAAAGACTATTGGAGAAGAAAAAATACCTCTGCTCGGGGTAACCGCAGCTTTTATCTTTGCCGCCCAGATGGTAAATTTTCCAATTTTTTCGGGTACGTCGGGGCACTTAATGGGAGGAATGCTAGCTGCTTTACTGCTTGGTCCCTGGGCAGGTTTTCTGGCAATCGTCAGCGTTCTGATAGTACAAGCCCTTATCTTTGCTGATGGCGGACTCACCGCGCTTGGCGCTAACATATTAAACATGGGAGTTATAGGCACTATTGGTGCTTACCAGTTGTATAGAACTATTTCCAGGTTTATCCCTGGCAAAAGTCTTCCTATATTTCTTTCGTCCTTCGCAAGTGTCTTTCTGGCAGCTATTGCTTGTGCAATTGAAATAAGCATTTCAGGATATTCAAAGTTCATCCCGGCATTAATCGCTATGGGAGGGATACATGCCCTAATAGGCATTGGTGAAGGAATCATTACCACTGGAATTTTTCAGGCAATTTCTTCAGTACGACCTGATCTAGTTTCTGAAGCTGAGAGGACGGTAGTTTAAGATGGCTGAAAAGAAGCGTGATGTTAAAAAAGTAAAACGTATATGGAAAAAAAGCGTCTGGATTTCTCAGTATGGATGTGGCTCCTACAAGCTAGCAGGATGGTTGCTGGCAATCTCGTTTCTCATCATTTCCATACTTGCCCCCTTTGCCAGTCCTTTCCCGGATGGTCTTGAAAGCGTTGCTAAGAAACTTAACTTTGAAAAATATGCTAAAGATTTTCCCCTGAAAGTACCTTTCCCGGATTATTCGTTGCCAGTTTTCGGTAATAAATTTCTCTCTACGGTAATTTCCGGAACAGCTGGTGTATTAATCGTTTTGATCTTAGCCACCGGAATTGGCTATCTCATAGTTCGAACAAAGAAAAAAGTGAACTGAAAAAATGGAGCACGGTTTTCTTGATAGATATGCAAAAATAAAGAGTCCTATCCACAGCATTGATGTGCGAATTAAGACAGCGTCGGCTTTTGCCTTTATATTTCTCACCGCTCTTATTCCTTATGGCAGCTGGATGGCACTTCTTATTTCCTTATCATTTTCAGTTCTTGTTTTCCTTATTTCCAGACTTCCCATTCCTCTTCTTATAAAAAGAATTGCCATCGCGATACCTTTTATTCTTTCTATCAGCATCGTTTACGCTTTTAGTTTTCGCGATCAAATGCTTATGAACCTTTCTTTTGTGATGTTAAAAGCTATAACCTGCATTATCTTCATGGTAATCCTAGTTTCCACTGCTGAATTTAACTCCATCTTAAAAACCCTGAGAACATTTAAAATACCCGAAAGTATCACCTCAA
>CALIRS010000035.1 GCA_938042205.1 uncultured bacterium
TGTTACTAATAACAATCAATGGAAAAAAAGTATTAAATACTAGAAAAAAATAAAGATACTTTTTATTAATTAGGTTCATTGGTTCTAAATGTTTAAGCCGATGGTTAATGAACTTGCAAGAATTGCGATAATGAAAAAGAAAGATGTGATGAATTTAAGTAAACTTATTTTACTATGCACTATACTTTGTTTTTGTGCTTGTGAACAAATCAAAGATGTAAGTCTTCCAGGCACAGAAAGCAACGATACTTCAGATATACCTAAAGAAAACACTGCCGAGAAAGAAATTGATATCGTCGCTGAGCCGAAAATCGTTCCTAAAGAACAATCAATTCCCGTAGAACCAATACCCGTTCCAACCCTACCTTCCGATGCTGTTCCATTAAAGAAAGTAGAACCTAGTACTCAACCGTTGCAACCGGAGTTCAGCGAAGAATTACTAAAAGCAGTGAAAAACTGGAAATTTATTCCAAAATCCGTCTTCCCACTATCTTCTGTAACCGTCAAAGAAACAGTTGAATTTATTGCTAAAAGCACTTCTGGTGAAATTATTGCACGAGCAAAAAAGCAATCAGGTGAAGAAGTGGTTGCTCTTGGGGTTGTCGGAAATGAACTTATCCTATCACCTAGTAAAACTGGGAAAATGCGAGGTAAGATAGGTATTGACCAAACAGACTTCAAGCAAGGGGTTGCTTATCTATTTGAGCTAAGAAAACAGCAAAGAGCAGAATATGAGCTGCGAAAAGCTCAACTTGCAAAGGCAAAAGTAAATGAAAATGTTAAAACTGAGGCGGATAAAATAACAGAACAAGAACCACTTTTTGAAGACTTACCTATTCCTGGAGATTATGGGCATGGAAAATTCTGTATTTGTAAAGATTGTCGTGAAAAAAGGTTGGCGGCAACTGGTTCGATGAAGTAAATTAAAATTCAAAAATGAAATCAGGTATTAAAAAGAAAAACATACGGGATGTTGAAATAGGTGATCATGTAAAGCAGACTGTTTCTACAGGCGGTAAGAAAAAATGCGGGGAAGTCCTGATGATTCTGCAAGATAACCCCGGCGACCCAACACTAGAATGTGTGGAAGTAAATCCCGATGATTTAACTCCTCTAGAGAAAGGATCTGAGGGAATCAGAACATTTAAAGCAAAAAGGTCTAAACTTAAAATTTATACCCCGCGCAAAAAACTTTTCGCTAAAAAAACCTTTGAGAAAGGCGATGTAGTCCAACATAAACGCGGTGGAACTATAAGATACGGCAGAATTGTATGTTTTGTGCACCCAGATGGACTTTACTCCAATTCCCATGAGGAGGGTTATAACGGTAAAGACCTTCTGGAATGTGTTGAGATTGATAAAAAGCCAGGTTTAATGCAAAGAATGGATGCCGATGGAGAACCTAAACGTTTTCAGGCTCAAGGAAAGGACTGTAAAATTATGAAAGTAATCACTACAGACTCTAAAGGCGAACCAACTACGATGCATCGATTAGACATACCTGCTGAGGAAGATTAATTCCTTATAAAATAGTAATCTAATTCCACTTTCCTTAACCTGACAGTATTACTTTGGGGGCATTTATAGCTCACGAATTTTGCATTGCCACGGACACCATCACTTTTTTCATAAGTAATACGAATCATTCCGCTTTCCCACCTAGTCATGCACCATTTTAACTCATATGCATGCGTTAAATAGTCAATAGATTCAGTCCGATTTAAATAATATTCATTGTTGAATTTCCGGACCATAAAAACACAAAAAAAGGTCGCAATGTGCGACCTTTTAAATAGATAAAAATGTAATATTAACCGTCGTAGTCGCCTTTTTTGATCTTCTGACAAGTTGCAGTTGAGACACCTATTTCATTAGCAACCTGAGCGAGAGTTTTACCTTCTGAAAGAAGACTTTTTGCTTGTGCAATAACTTCAGGTGTAACCTTCGCTCTTTTGCTCTCAATACCAAACCTTGAGTAAAAAGCCCCTTTAGCGATTGGTGGTAATCCGTTCACATAGCACTCCAAGTAATCTACTACGCCACGAAAAACCTTCCTGCCATCATCTCTGCGATGTTTTTCGTGATCTTTCTTGATTAATTCATAAAGAGCACCCTGATCTTCTTTGGTAGATTTCTTGGCCTCTATTTGCTTCTCTATCTTGCGCTTTAAACGTTCAAGATCTTTTAAAGAATGATTTTTATTAATATCCATAATGCTATAAGTTAAAATCTTAAGTTATTAACTACAATTATTCATGTAAAGAGATAAAGATTATAAATTTCGATCTAAACTTCGATATTGAATTGCTTCAAGTAAGTGTGGTTTTTCAATATTTATTGAATGTTCAAGATCCGCAATTGTTCGAGACACTTTTAATATCTTATTATAAGCCCTTGCAGATAAAGACAACTGCTCCATTGCTTTCTTTAATAATGTCTTTTCCTGGTCACCAATTTCACAAATATTATCCATAAGTTTTTGTGGAATTGTAGCATTTGTTGAGTTATGACTTACAAATTCTTTATATCTATTTTTTTGAATCTCCCTACAGGCTAGAATACGAGTTCGCATTTGCTCTGATGATTCACCTGGCTTCTCGTTTTGGAGTTCATCAATTTTGACTGCCGGGGTTTCAATGTGAATGTCAATTCTATCCATAAGCGGGCCGCTGATCTTTGATCTGTACTTCTGTATTTGTGGCATCGAGCATCTACAATTGTTTTGAGGATCACCCAAATAACCGCACGGGCATGGGTTCATGGCAGCAATAAGCATGAATTGAGCAGGAAGAGTTACTTTACCGGCACTTCTGGAAATTGTTACTTCACCATCCTCGAGAGGTTGACGAAGAACTTCAAGTGCTGACCTTTTAAACTCTGGCAACTCGTCTAGGAAAAGAATACCATTATGAGCTAAAGAAATTTCACCTGGCCCCGGGATAGTTCCCCCGCCAAGCAGCCCTACATCACTAATGGTATGATGCGGAGCTCGAACTGGACGAAGCATTCCATTCAATTGATTTTGCAACGAAGTACCTTGAATAGAATAAATATTTAAAATCTCTAAAAATTCGTCTATTTCGGGAGCAGGTAAAATTGAAGGAATTCTCCTGGCCACCATAGACTTACCTGCTCCGGGAGGACCAATAATTATTAGATTATGTCCTCCAGCAACTGCTACTTCAACTGCCCGCCTTAAACCGTATTGGCCCTTAACATCTGAAAAGTCCTCCGAGCAAGAGGGATTGGAAAATTTCGAATAGGGTGAGTCCAATTTAGAAACTGGCAAAACCTCAGTGTCTTCATCAAAAAAACTAATCGCCTCTGCTAAGCTATCTATAGCAAAAACATCTATACCCTCAATTAAACAGGCTTCGGTTGCAGATTGCCTGGGGAGCAAAACTCCTTTTTTGCCCAGTTTTTTTGCTAAGATGGTCATCGCTAAACCGCCTTGTATATTTCTTACCGCACCGGAAAGAGCCAACTCTCCTGCTATTAAGTAGTCATTCAACCCGTTGCCTTGAATCTGTCCCGTTGAGGAAAGAAGGGTAAGTGCAATTGGCAAATCAAATGCGGCCCCCTCTTTTCTCACATCCCCAGGTGCCAAGTTAATGGTTACATGAGTTCTCGGCTTAGAAAACCCTGCATTTCCAATACTTGAGAAAACTCGATCCATCGATTCCTTAACCGATGCATCCGGAAGACCTACAAGTACACACTTGGGATCACCTTTTTCTCCACTATTAGCTTCAACTGTAACTGCTATCGCAGAGACACCTGATAGAGTTGCGGAAGTAGAAGTGGAGAGCATATTAATTAGCCTCTTTGACTAACCATCTTAGAAATAGTACGGAAATTTTCATGATTGGAATTACGAAGAATTGCATAGATAACTGCCTCAAGCGGTACTACATAGCAACCAAATGAGCGTAGTTGATAAATAACAGTTTCAGCATCCTTTCCTCTTCTGGCACCTATGCAATCTGAAATAATTGTAACTTTAAGATTTTCTCTCAAAGCATCAATACAGGTTTGGTAAATGCAAATTGGAGTTTCAATCCCCGAAACTAGCAAATGAGATATATTGCAATCTTTAATCCACTGATTGAACTGATCACAACCAAAAGCTGAAAAACTACTTTTATTGAAAACTGGGTAATCCTGACAATGATTTATGATTTCCGGTATGGTTGATCCCAGCTTCTCAGGGACCTGTTCAGTTAAACATGCAGGAACTCCGAGTGCTTTCATAATTTCAACCTTTAAGATTATCGAACGCTTTAACTCTTCACTTGCATTCACTGCATGTAAAAGATTTGCCTGCATGTCCATAATTACCGCACCAATGCCACTTCGTTCAAAATTCATGCCTTCTTCAGCGTTAAGGGTTTCATTAATCATCATTGCCAAAATCTAGTCTTTTTTTGATAAGTGAATTTAGATTTATCCACCCAATGTCATGCTGTTAAGTTTAAACATGAAAAAATTAAATTTCGTCTTTCTCGTTTTGTTTATTTTTTCTGCAGTTTTTCTATCAAGTTGCAGAAAGAATCGTTCAGATCCATCAAAAATAACAATGAGACCAAGAGTTTTCATTGAAAACGCAGCTCCTGTACCAATCATAGATGAATATGACTTCACCAGCGTTCAGATTGGTACAATAGAAAATATATTTACTGATGACCCTGATGATAGAACCTACGCCTTATGGTTCACCCTCGACCGAAGAAGTGCAATCACCTTACAGAAAGAATCTATTCGAAGGCGTGGGCAAACATTGCAGCTTATTATAGCAGGTCAAAGGGTTGGATTCCATGTTGTTCAAGAAGCGATTACAAATGGTGTAATTCCTTTTGTCCTAACTAATAATTTACCAGAGGAAAATGCGATGATGCTGTATCGAGAATTGTCTCAATCTATCGTTCACTTGCAAGCTGAACTTAAAGAGCAACAAGGATGAAATTAAGACTGCTATGCAATTGTTCCCTTAGTTTCTTTTTTCCATTATCATTATGTCCTTTTTTAGAAGGAAAGGAATTTGCCCCTCAGTTTAGCTTATCTTGGCCGACTCCTAATCCTGCTTTTTCACAAGGAATGGGGTACTCAGCTTTCATACAGAAAACCGGTCCAGACAAAGATTTTTCTTCCGGTGCTTTTGGCTGTGTTCGCAATAATGGTTATAAATTCCATGAGGGTTTGGACTTGTACCCAATTAGAAGGGATTCCAGAGGTTATGCTGAAGACTCAATATATGCGGCAATGGATGGGGTCGTCTCTCATGTAAATTCCATTTCTGGTCACAGTGCATACGGAAAATATGTGGTATTAGAACACCATAAAGTTGTTCCTAAACTGTATTCTTTATATGGGCATTTGGCATCAATCGAACCTGGCATCAAGATAGGAAGTGGAATAAAGGTAGCCCAGAAAATTGGAAAGATGGGGAATTCTGCATCTTACAGAATACCGCTTAATCGCTCACATCTGCACTTTGAAATTGGACTACGGTTAACAAATAACTTCCAATCTTGGTACAACCAGAAGAAATTTTCCACTCCTAATAGGCATGGAAACTTTAGTGGATTTAACCTAGTGGGATTTGACCCTATACCCTTTTATAAAAAATACTCTGCAAAAGCTTTTAAGGATCCACTCGAATACATCAACACCCTCCCTAAAGAAGCAAAAATTCGCGTAAAAACAAATAAAATACCTGATTTTGTGCAACGCTACCCTGCTCTCTGTAAATTATATCCCCAAAATAGAAAATGGAACGGCTGGGAGTGCATTTTTGGCCCCTATGGAATACCGATTACCCTCCAGCAAACTGATGCCTGCAAGGAAAATGAACCTAGCATCAGAATCGTAAGTTATGACACAAATCAACAGAACAGAAATTGTCGTAAACTCATTGAAAGAAAGAACGGCAGACTGGTACCTGCCGAACAAATGAAATTATACATAGAACTCTTATTTGGTCTCAAACTTGGGTAAGAAGAGCAGCATTGGAGTTTTTATTACAAGTCATGGATTTGGGCATGCCACACGGACTTGTGCGGTACTAAATGAAATTTATAGAGAGCAACCCTCCGATTTAGTTATTTTTTCAACCATCCCCCACTGGTTCTTCTCCCAGAATCTAAATTGTGCAAACTTTGAATTAGTTAGCATTAAAACGGATATTGGACTGGTACAGAAGAACCCGTTTTCTCATGACTTAGATCAGACATTTCTTGAACTTCAGGATTTTCTTTCGTTCAATGATTCCAATTTCAATAAAGCCCTTGAGTTATCCAAGGACAAGAAATTCGAGCTGATACTCTGTGACATATCCCCTTTAGGGTTAGAGGTAGCTTCCAGATTGGGCATACCTTCAGTTTTACTTGAAAACTTTACTTGGGATTGGATTTATGCGGAGTATCTAAAAATTCATTCAGGATGGGCTGATATTATAGCAAGAATTAGAGAAGTCTCTGAAAAAGCTAGTCTTCACATTCAAGCAAAACCTTTTTGTTCTGGGAAAAAAGATTCACTTAAAGTTCCTCCAATCTCAAGGAGCTTAGTAAAAGACCCGCTTTCAATAAAAAAAAGCTTAGAGTGTGATCCGAATTCAAGAATAATCCTCCTAACGACAGGTGGAATCACCACCCAACTTGACTTAACTCACAAATTAAAAAGTCATCCTGAGTATACTTTTATCGTATCTGGTGATTTTAAAGAAATCTCTAGAGATCAAAATGTGCTTTCACTTCCTATGAATTCTCACGTGCATTATCCTGATATAGTAAATGCATCATCTCTGGTTGTGGGGAAAGTGGGATATGGGACGCTCTCGGAATGCTATGCAACCAGTACCCCACTCCTTGGTTGCTATCGGGATAATTTTAAAGAGTCAGATGTATTACGAAATTTTGCCATAAACAACCTAACGCATAGCGAGATATCTATTGACGATTTTCAAAGTATGAAATGGACTAACAAAATTCTGAAAGTTTTACAGGAAGCAAAAATTGGGAATAGGAAAATTCACTCAAATGGGGCAAATCTTGCTGCAACTTATATTAGAAGTTTCATTAACTAAGATTTGATTCTGTTCAAAAAAACTGTTCGTAAAAAAGTACGAGTTGTGTGCAAATAATTTGTTATGAAATCATGCGTGACAATTTCTCTGGTTCCATCACTTAAGGGAGGACCGTGGATCCTTTGGGATAAATTAGAAAAAAGCCTTCAAACTGCATCTCAAATTGGATTTGATGGAGTTGAACTTTTTACGCAAGGTGCATCAGTTGAATCTGAAAAACCACTAGATGAATTGCTAAGTCAATACAACCTCACACTGGGTGCTGTAGGTACCGGTGCAGGGAAGGTGATTCATGGATTATCTCTTACTGACAAAGATGCAAATGTCAGGAGTGATGC
>CALIRS010000036.1 GCA_938042205.1 uncultured bacterium
TTCATAAGTAAAACCAGTTCCCTTGCCAGCTATTCTCGCCAGAAGAAGGATTCCAGGCAGAATAAGCGGGATTTTTCCAAAAAGCTCAAGGCGTGGACGCTGGCGTAGTACATTTATCCAGTGAGGATAACCACAAAAAAGTTCATCGCTACCTTCTCCCACCTGACAAACCGTAACTCCATTGTCTTTTGCAAGTTTGGCGACGTAATAAAGGGGAACGCACACAGGGTCAGAAATTGGCTCATCCTGATGGTAGACGAGTTTAGGAAGAAAATCGACCATGTCTTTGGAACTGATGATTATTTCGTGGTGGTCTGCTCCAAAAATTTTTGCCACTTTTCGTGCATATTGAAATTCATTGTATTGAGGGGCATCGACATAACCAATCGAAAAGGTCTGAACCGGCCTATCCATTAGTTCGGACATCAGGGCTACATTGAGGCTGGAATCAATTCCTCCTGAAAGGAATACGCCAAACGGAACGTCAGAAACCATCCGATATTTAATAGATTCACGTAATAATGAAAGGATTTCTTTTGCGACCAGTTCTTCGTCAATTTCGCCTGTCATGGGTATGACGTTGTCAAAGACGTCCCACCAGCTCTTCAGTTTTGTTGAGCCGTTGCTTTCGATGGTTAGGTGAAAACCGGCTGGCAATTTCTTGATTCCTTTAAAAAGTGTGTCTGGAGCAGGTGTAGTTAAAAAAGAAAGGTAATGATAGAACGCTTTCTCGTTAAGCTCACGAGAAACCTGTGGGTGGTTAAGAATCGCTTTTATCTCAGAAGCAAAAATAAAGCTTCCGTTTATCGTTGTGTAGTAAAGCGGTTTGATACCAATTCTATCCCGAACAAGCCACAAGCATTCTTTCTGTGCATCCCAGATGGCAAAGGCGAACATACCGCGAAGTTTTTCGAGCATTTTCTCGCTATATTCTTTGTAAAGGTAAATGAGGACTTCCGTATCGGACCGAGACTTGAATTGGTATCCTTTTGCCTCAAGCTCTCTGCGAAGCTCTATAAAATTGTAGATTTCGCCATTATAAACAATTTGGAGGGTACCGGTTTCGTCTCCCATCGGTTGATGGCCGGCTTTCGTTAAATCAAGAATAGATAGGCGACGGTGACCAAGACCAATTTTGCCATCAGAAGAAATATAAATTCCTTCATCATCGGGACCGCGATGTGACATTTCATCTCGCATTTTGACAAGAAGGTCTCGGTCGATGTTTTCTGATTTTCCGAAGTTAAGTACTCCGACGATTCCGCACATTAGCATGAACACCTGTTTTTTAATGAGTTTGCAAAATCAGGTAGGTCCTTTAATGCCATGGCTTTTTAACATTTACGCAAGCCAGGCCTATCTTGATAATCATTTTTCAAGCCTTTTGACCTCTCAGCAGGGAATCACATTCAAAAGTTGTTTTCGTTGTTTTATAAACTTCCTCAAAGGTGATAGCTTCGCTTTCTTCTCCCTTAAGTGCTTTTGCAATTTCAATCAGTTGTTGCTTGTGTCCTTTATCTGCCGATGATAAAGTCCATTTCCTGTCGGATGCGCCTTTTACTTTAATTGTTGTTCCATAAGATTTTAATTCTATAAAATCGTTAACAACGTAAGAAATATTTCCTGAGTGCACTTCGAGATATTCTTTGCCGGCTTCGGTGCTTCCGATTGTTATATATGTTAGCAGAGCTATGGACCCGTCGGAGTATCTGAGAGCAGAGTAAAAGTTATCTCTGGCAACTATTTTTTTACCATCTACAGGGATACTTTCACAATGAAGTTCAGTTATTTCTTTTTCTTTCCCCACAAGATAGTTAAAGGTATCAAAGAAGTGGCAACCTTCACCGATAAGCCTGCCTCCACCTTCTACAGGATTATGGACCCAGTGATTAGCAGGGATAAATCCGGCATTTACCCGGTAGAGAAGAAAATAAGGACCGCCCAGATTTTCAAGTTCTTTTTTTAGGTACTTCAAAAACGGAGAGTACCTTCTATTAAATCCTACAAATACGTGCAAGCCAGTTTCAGCTACCTTTTCTCTTATGTTTTCTAGCTCATCCGCTTTAAGACAAAGAGGCTTTTCAACAAAAACATGTTTACCACTTTCTAAAGCTTTTACAATAAAAGGATAGTGAAGACCATGGCGGGTGAAAATCATAACCAGGTCGATTTCAGGGACGTTTAAGATATTGTCGATGTCTGTAGAGGCGTTTTTAAAACCAAACTTTCTGGCAACGTCGATTGCTGAAGTTCCGTGCTCTGTCACCACAGTTTCGAAGTCATAAAATTCAGATAATTCTTTCAAATTTGGAAGATGGACTTCTCTGGCAAAACTTCCAGCGCCAACGACTCCGACGCTTATTTTTCCTTTGACTTTTTTAGCTGAAGGATGGATTTCAATTTTTGTTTGAAGTTTTGGGGTTTTAATATATTTTTGATAATCATATCTGAAAAGTATCGCAAGTGGCTTTTTGTCTGGCGTTAGAAGAGATGCATATGCTTCAGGAGCTTTCTCAATCGGATAAATTTGTGAGATCAATGGTTCCACACTAACCTTTCTTTGTGCCAGAAGTTCGAGAAAATTTTGAATATTTCTATTTTCTGTCCAGCGCACATATCCTATGGGGTAATCAATGCTTTCTTCTTCATATACGCGATCGTACCTGCCAGGACCATATGATGTGCTCATCAAAAAATCGAGTTCCTTCTGATACATTTTCTCCCTGTCAAAATTCATTCCAAATGCACCAACGCCGACGACGCGACCTTTATGGCGACAGAGGTCAAACGCCAGATTCACTGGTTCACTACTTTCTGTGGAAGCGTAGATTATCGCTGCGTCGACACCGACGTTTCCTGTTATATCCATCACTTCTTTGACAATATTTTTATCGATTACAAATGCATAGTCTGTACCAAGGGACTTTGCAAGTTTCACTCGCTCAGAATCAATATCAAGGCTTATTACCCTAAGGCCTGAAGATCTGGCGATTTGTACTGCAATAAGTCCTAAAAGACCAAGCCCGATAATGGCTACAGTTTCCCCAAACTGGCAGTTTGTTCTTCTTATGCCATGCATCGAAATTGCACCTAAAGTAGAAAATGCTGCTTCTTCAAATGAAACATTATCCGGGATTTTTGCTACTAAGTTTCTGGGAACTGCAATTATTTCTGCATGATTGGCATAGCCGACGCCAGCACAGGCAACGCGGTCTCCAGGATTGATATCTAAAACTTCGTCTCCAACGGCAGTTACTAAACCTGCACTTGAATAACCCAGGGTCTTGTATTCTGAAATCTTTTCAGAGACCCTTGCAAATGTTTTCCTAACGCCTTCTTCTCTAATTTTTTGCATTACCCTGGTAATAAGCTCAGGACGCTCGAGGGCTTTTTTAATAAGGCTCTTTTTTGAGGAGGTGATAGCCATCGATTCAGTTCCTGTGCTGATTAGTGAGAAGACGTTAGCGACAAGAATCTGCTTACTGCCTCTTGCAGGCGGGGGGACTTCAAGTACTACTACCTCTTTTCCGTGTAAAAGTGCCTGCTTCATATGATTTCCTTAAAATCCTTAAAAGCTATCAGGAATCTTAAGAGATTCTGAAATGTCTGTCTTATTTTCTATGGTATCAACTATCCTTTTGGAAACCTGTGTATCCCAGTGCAGTGGAATTTTGGATTCTATTTTCTTCTCTGCCTTTTTATAGGCGCGATTAAGGGCTTCTGATATAAGCTGCGGGTCAGCTCCAGCAAGCTCATTTATTCCAGCTTCAATAGTTTCCACTCTTTCAGTATTATAGCGGAGGGTAACGCATGGTTTTCCGAGAACAAGGGACTCTTCCTGAACGCCACCGGAATCGGTGATCACAAAGAATGATTCCATCTCCAGCTTAATAAAATCAAGATAAGGAAGGGGTTTAATGATTATTAACTTTTCTGGATCGTAATGTGCTTTTTCTAAGGTTTTGAAATCTGAGAGTCTCTTTTCGGTTCTTGGATGGCACGGAAAAATTATAGGAAGCGGTGTGGATGCGAGTCCAGTAAATATTCGTTTTAACCTACGGGGATCGTCGGTGTTTTCTTGTCGGTGAAGCGTCATTACAATGTATGATTCAGGTTTAAGATTCAGCTTTTCCAGCACATCAGAGTTTTTTGCTTTGTCAAGATTTTTAAGCAGCGTTTCTGCCATGATGTCTCCTGAGAGAAAGATGCCATCAGTATTGATACCTTCATTTTTCAAGTTCTTGACAGCAGTTTCAGTGGGTGCAAAATGAAGCTGGCAAATTTTGTCTGCAACGATACGATTTATTTCTTCTGGCATAGTCATATCAAAGCTTCGATACCCTGCTTCAATATGACCAGAAGGTATAAGGAGTTTAACAGCTGCTAAAGCACCGGCAAGGGTAGAATTAGTATCACCGTAAATGAGTACCAGGTCTGGCTTTTCCTCCGCAATGGTATCGCCGAGTGAAGTAAGCATCATTCCTGTTTGGTGGGCATGTGTCCCGGAGCCAACTTCGAGGTTGTAGTCAGGTTCAGGGATGGAAAGTTGTTCAAAGAAAGCCTTTGAAAGTTCATAATCGTAGTGTTGACCCGTATGAACGATTATATGTTCATGCCCCCTTTTTTTGAGCTCCTCATCAATGGGAGCAACTTTTACAAATTGTGGTCGCGCACCAACAACTGAAAGTATTTTCATTTTTTGTTCCTTTCATTCTAATTTTAACGGTAGAAAATTATAAGGGATAATAAGGTCATAAGTTGCTGAAATTATGAAATAATCTGATAATTCGTTTTAATGCTTAAGATTGCTTTTGTTGATCATTACTATGGTGAAAAAATAGGTGGCGGGGAAGAGTACTTACTTGCAGTTGCAGAGGGACTTAAAGAAAAAGGTTTTGAAATTGAAATTATATCTCTACCGCAAAGTTCACTTGCCCGTGAAACTAAAAAAAGAAAAATGAAAACTATTGAAATCCCCTTTTACAGCGCAAATTTTCTTGCAGCAACAGGTAGGCTTGCTGCTTATTTTTCTCAAGAGAAATTCGATATTGTGAACACTCATGGTTACTATTCAAACATTGTTGGGAGACTGGCAGCGAAGCGAGCTGGAAACAAAAACATCGTTTGCACTGTTCACGTTGAAGTTAAACCGGATTTTATAAACACTTTCACTGATAGAGCAAAGTTTTTGTTAAGGAACTTTGTGGAAAGGGCGACTTCATCTGGTGTCCATTACATAGTTGTGTCTAACGAGGTCAAAAGACAGTTAATAGAAATAGGGATTGATGAGAGCGCTATTACCGTTATCTATCCCGGGATAAATATTGAGAAGTCACCAGTCTCAGAAAGTATGGCTGATAAAAAGAGCAAAGTAATATTTGGTTCCTGCGGGCGTCTGGTAAGAGTAAAAGACTTTAAAACGCTTATTATTGCCTTTTCTAGACTCAAAGAGATGGGTGTCGAAGCGGAATTAAGAATATATGGAGAAGGTCCCGAACGAGAAAATCTTGAAAGTCTTGCTAATTCATTAGGAGTTTTAAAGTGGGTGATGTTTCCAGGTTATCAAGAAAAACAAGCGGTGTATACCAGTATCGATGTTTTCGCTTTACCTTCTTTATCTGAAGGCTTTCCAATGTCTTTACTCGAAGCCGCTTCTTATGGCCTTCCCTGCATATGTACGTCTACAGGGGGTCAAAAGGAAATAATTGAAAATGGCAAGACGGGGCTTATTGCTCCTCCGAAAGATCCCGATTCACTTGCAAAAGCAATGCTCTGGATGGTAAATAACCGTGAAGAGGCAAGAAAAATGGGAAAAGCAGCTCGGGAATTTGTTTCGAGAAATTTCACAATAGAAAAACTTATTAAGGAACATGTAAAACTTTTCACAAAGATTGCAAAAAATGCTAACTTAAAGTCTATAAGGTAGAATAGGTTTACAGGTTAGAGGAGAATAAATGGAGGGCAACGTGAATCTTGATCATCTTTTCGCCGTAATTCTTGGGGGCGGAGCGGGCACCAGGCTCTGGCCGCTATCACGAGAGCTTAGCCCCAAGCAGCTTTTAAAACTCTTCGGGACGGATAGTCTCATAAGAAAAACAGTTCTCAGGTTGAAAAAGCTTATACCTGAAGAAAACGTTTTCATTGTCACTTCTGAAAGACTTCTGGATGAGATAAGAAATCATCTCCTTTCTGAATACCCGCCATTGAAAAAAATTCAGTATATAATCGAGCCAGCCGCAAGAAACACAGGTCCAGCGGTTCTTCTCGCCGCCTGGGAGCTTTTTAAAAAAGATAAAGACAGTATTCTTGGTGTTTTTCCTTCTGATCACTATATTGAGAACGATGAAGCGTTGATTGAAGCGATAAAAGTAGCTTATGAGGTGGCGCAAAAGGACTATCTGGTCACTTTTGGCCTTAAACCTTTACGCCCTGAAACCGGCTTTGGATACATTGAGCTTGGAAATTCAATTCAAAATAGCAACGCTTATCAAGCCAGGAGTTTTGTCGAAAAGCCTGACCTTAAGAAAGCAAAAGAATTTGTTGATTCTGGAAAGTACTTCTGGAACAGCGGAATGTTTGTTTTTAAAGCAAGAATAATTCTTGAAGAAGGCAGAAAGTTTCTTCCTAAAGTTATAGAGGTTCTTGGAGAAATAGATACATTTTCCGATGAAAATAAAGAAAAAATTTCTGAAGAAGCGTTTCTATCCATAGATCCCATTAGCATTGACTACGGAATTATGGAAAAATCTGAGCGCGTGGCAATAATACCGGTTGATATTGGCTGGAAAGATGTGGGAAGCCTTACAGCACTCGAAGAGTTTTATGAAAAAGATGAGCGCAGGAACGTAAAGATAGGAAACATTGTTGAAGTCGATAGTGAAGATTCAATTTTTTATTCGGATTCGAGGCTTGTAGCTGCCATTGGGCTTTCGGATTTGATGGTTATCGATACCCGGGATGCAACGCTTGTTTGTCCGAAAGAAAGGGCACAGGAAGTGGCGAAGATTGTTGCGATGTTGAAGGAAAAAGATGCCGGGGAGTATCTTGCACACAGGCATTCTGTAAGACCTTGGGGTTCATTTGTTTTACTTGAAAAGGGTGACAACTATCAAGTAAAGCTGATTAAAGTAAAACCTGGAATGAAACTTTCTGAACAACTTCACAACCACCGTTCAGAGCACTGGATAGTTGTTAAAGGAACGGCAAAAGTTACTATTGGTGGCAAAGAGAAAATTCTTCATGCTGGTGAAAGTGCTTTTATTCAAGTATCAGCCAGACATCGATTGGAAAATCCAGGCAAGATTCCAGTGCTTTTAATTGAAGTCCAGAGCGGTGAATACTTAGGAGAAGATGACATAGTAAGATTTAGGGATGAATTTGGAAGGGGTAAAGATTGAATCTTGAGTCTTTAAGACATGTTTTTAAAGAATATGACATTCGCGGCAAAGCTGGAATTGAGCTTGATTTTGAGTTTGCGAGAAGGCTTGGCTGGGCGTATGCAGGTTTCACACAGGCTAAAAAAGGTGAATATGTTGCTGTGGGAAGGGACGGACGGCTGAGCTCGAAGGATTTAAGAAATGGGCTTTGCAATGGGTTAAATGAAGCTGGTTTAAATGTTTATGACATTGGAATGGTACCCACTCCCATCCTTTATTACTCGTTATGGGAACTTCCAGTGATTGGCGGAATCATGATTACAGCCTCGCATAATCCACCTGAAGAAAATGGCTTTAAAGTTGCTGTGGGCAGGGAAACAATTGCATCTCACGAAGTGGAAAAGCTTTTCGAGATTTTTCAGAGAGCTGAAAACCCTGCCGGAAATGGAAATATTCAAGAGGTAGATATGACGACAGGTTACAAGGAAAGAATCCTCAGTGAATTTAGATATTTGACCAGAAGACCTGAAGTTAAAATCGCAATCGATTCAGGGAATGGTGCTGCGGGACAGGTAGCACTTTCCATATTAGAAAATATTGGCTGTCAGGTAACGGCTCTTTACTGTGAACCCGATGGGGCATTTCCCAATCACCAGCCTGACCCTACAGTTCCTGATCTTATGAGAGACCTTTCTGATACAGTGATAAGAGATGGGCTTGATTTAGGATTGGGTTTTGACGGCGATGGCGACAGACTCGGTGTGATCGACGAGAAAGGCGAGCTTCTCTGGGGCGACAGACTTTTAATTCTTTTTGAAAGGCAAATTCTTAAAAAAAAGCCTGGAGCAAAGATTATCGGTGAGGTAAAGTGTACAGACTATCTGTTCAAAGATATAGAAAAAAATGGTGGAGTTCCTATTATGTGGAAAGCCGGTCATTCGCTCGTTAAGAAGAAAATGCGCGAAGAGAAAGCTTCTTTTGGTGGGGAAATGAGCGGGCATTTTTTCTTTGCTGATAGATATTTTGGATATGATGACGCTATTTACGCTGCGTGCCGTGTGATTGAAATCTTGAAAGAGGCAAAAGAGAAAGGGAAAACTTTTTCGTCGCTGCTTTCTGATCTGCCACATCTTTATTCCACTGGAGAAGTAAGACTTCCTGTTCCCGAAGATAAGAAGTTTAAGCTGGTAGAAGATTTAAAAGAAAGCCTTAAAGAGATGGAAATACCGGGATTTTCAATGGTGGGTGTCATAGACATTGATGGTATCAGAGTTAACTTTGATCACGGATGGGCACTTCTCAGACCTTCTAATACCCAGGCAGCGATTGTACTCAGACTTGAAGCTGACTCTAAAAAGGGACTTGAAATGCTTAAAAGGTACTTTTTAGGCACGGTCGAGAACAAAATAAGGGAAGTGTAGAGTTCTCTTTTCCCTAAAAGTCTAAGTTCAAAGGGGCATGTCGACAGGTCTTCTTAAGTGCTATAAACTTTAAAGGGTAGAGTAATATTTTGAAACGTTGACACTAGAGACATTATTTTTTAGCATTTTAGAGCCTGATTGCGTTTTGATGATTCTTTAAGGGAGGGTGCCCGAGTGGCCAAAGGGAGCGGGCTGTAAACCCGCCGGCATAAGCCTACAGAGGTTCAAATCCTCTCCCTCCCACCAGATTGGCTTATGGCAATTTGCTCCTGGATATCGGCATCGGTAATGCTTAAAAAGGATGAGAGTAGAGCCCACATAGCTCAGGAGGTAGAGCACATCCTTGGTAAGGATGAGGTCACCGGTTCGAGTCCGGTTGTGGGCTCCATAGTGGCAGATGGATATTAACTTCCAGCTGTTTGGAAAAACTGTTATGTGCACTTTATGTGCACTAATTTCACAGCCAGCAGCTGGTATGGCGGTGTAGCTCAGCTGGTTAGAGCACGCGGCTCATACCCGCGGAGTCGCAGGTTCAAATCCTGCCACCGCCACCACCTCTGGTGACGTAGTAACATAGTGACATACTAATGTGAATAAAGAAAATGTAAGAAACTAAGACTAATGGGTTTCAGGGTGGCGAAGCGCCTCCTTAACCAACCGCAGGGAAGAGGTATTCATGAAGGTGAACGCTGGGTTTTTCACGGGAGCAAGCGGTTGCGAGCGACGTTTAAGTCTAAAATCTTGCATCTATTAAAAATATAAAAAAATTTCTATGAAATTGAGTTCATTTGTTGTAGATTTAGATTTTGCAGTAAAATTACTTTTCGATTAAATTAATAACAGAGGAGATTGAAAAAGTCTTAGGAGGTCTTTGAATGGCAAAGCC
>CALIRS010000037.1 GCA_938042205.1 uncultured bacterium
AAAAAAACTAAATAAATTCCCCCGAAAGGACTTTCTCTTCCCCGGATGTAGTTGAAAGAACCAGAAAGCAATCTTCGTCGAGACCTTTAATTCTTCCAGAAACAAATGAATCGTCCGGCATTCTTAGAGTCACTTCCTGCCCCTTTTTCCACAAAATCTTTTCAACTGCATTCTTTAGTTTACCAGTATTTTTAAGCATATCTTTCATTTCAGTTTTTGTTTTCTTGAGAATAAGTGCCAATAGCCCGGGAAGATAAAATTCTTTTCCTGTTTCTTCAAGAATGGTTGTTGCCGGGAAAATAGCTTTTCCAATTAACGAGGGTTTAAAATTCACATTTAAACCGATTCCTACAATTGCTTTGACAATTAATTCTCCTTCAGATATGGATGTTACCAGAATGCCACCGATTTTTTTATCGTTAAGGATGACATCGTTTGGCCATTTGACAAAAGCTTGTAATCCGTACTCATTTCTCAGAGTCTCCGCTACAAAATAGGCACACGCAACACTTATCGCAGCAGCTTTATTCAAATAAACTTCAGGAGAAAAAACAAAGCTCATCCAGAGTCCCCCATAAGGAGACACCCATTTTCTCTCAAATCTACCTCTTCCCCCAGTTTGTCTGGAGGCACAAAAAACTGTCCAGTCGGCTACTTTTTTTCGTGCTTCCCGAATAGCAATTTCTTGAACACTTTCAACTTCCTCAAAGTAGTGGTAATCGATATCATAAATACCTATTTTTTCAAATTCATATTTAACAAGAGGGCTGACTGGTTTATTTGGAATCCTGACCAGACGATATCCCCACTTCCTTTTTCTTTCGATATCAAAGCCCATTGAAGCAAGGCTTTCAATTTGCTTATGCACCGCTACTCTCGAAATCGAAAGTTTTTGACCAAGTTCCTGACCAGAAATGAAAGTTCCCTTGTGAGAAATTAATGACCTCAAAATATCATCTTTTCCATTTTGTTTTCTCATATTAAGGTCCTATTCACAAATCTCAAGCGATACATCTATCGCTTTCGCTTTCATAGTAATTTCCGAGAGTGAAATCCTCTCAATCCCTGTCGCCAAATATTCTTCAATGTTTTGATAAGTGATGCCACCAGACACTTCTATCTCAGACTTTCCCTTAGCTATTCTGGCAATTTCCCTCACTTCGTCTGGCGCTACGTTGTCACATAAAATCACATCGGGCCAGTACTTCAGTGCCACCTTTGCATCATCAGCACTTCTGACCTCAACAATCAATGGGGTCCCTCTCTTCCTTTGAAGAGTTTTTTCTAAAGCTTTTTCAAGACTTCCCGCAGATGCAATATGATTATCTTTTACAAAGACAACCTCCTTTAAAGAAGATCTGTGATTGTAACCTCCCCCTATCCTGACTGCATACTTTTCCAGCTCACGAAGTCCAGGGTGAGTTTTTCGAGTATCATAAATTTTCACTCCATAAAGGCTTGCCTTCCCCACAAACTTTGCTGTTATAGTAGAAATCCCAGAAAGATAAGAAATAAAGTTAAGCGCCACTCTTTCGGCAGAAAGAATTGCCCTCATTTTTCCGGAAATTTCAGCCACTATGTTATTTTCAACCACATGATCGCCATCTTCAAAATGGCTAACAAAGTTGATATTTTCATCGAGAATTCTAAAAGCATTCTCTGCAAAACTCATTCCACAAAGAACACCAGGCTCTTTGAAAATAATCTTGCCTTTCCCGATCTTTTCATTTTCAACAATTAAATTGGTGGTGACATCTTCAAAAGCAGCATCTTCTTCAAGAGCATTTTTAACTATAAAAAATACCTTATCACCATCCATAAAAAGCTTCCTTTAAGTCACACAAAAATAAGCCCCGGGATTTTTCAGTGCAGGTATTTTTCTTGTAATTGATATCATCTTTCAGAGGATAATCCTCTCTAAAATGAGCCCCGCGACTTTCTTTTCTAAAAATAGCTGATTCGGTAATAAGCTTTCCACAAATAAACATGTTAAGACATTCGTAATACTCGCGACTAAGCTGCGCATTATTTTGTAGCCTGGTTAATCCTTCATTCAGAAATTCCAGCGCTCTCTGTAAGTCCTCCCCATTTCTTACAAAACCGGCGTTCTGCCACATCACTTCTTTTAACTGTTTCCTTAGATTGTAAAAGTCAACTGTGACAGAGCTTTTTACTTCCAGACGATATTCAAAACGAGCATCCGAAACAAATCTTTCCTCCGAAGTAATGAAGTCAGCTATTCTTTTACCGTAAACCAACCCTTCAAGCAGTGAATTGGAAGCAAGACGGTTCGCACCATGAACTCCAGTAGCCGCTGTTTCTCCACAGGCAAAAATACCCCTTATTGAAGTTTTTCCAAAAAGATCAGTGTTAATGCCTCCAACCATAAAGTGAGAGGCAGGACTTACAGGTATCAAGTCTGTCTCAGTGTTGTATCCACGTTTCTTGAGTTCACTCTTAATAAATGGAAAGTTTTTCCACATATCCTCTTTAAAATGTCTCGTATCAAGAAAAAAACATTTCTCACCTTCTTCCTTCATAAGTTGAGCCATTCTTTTAACAATCACATGTCGTGGTGCTAAATCCCGAAGAGGATGTACTCCTTCCATAATCAAATTTCCCTTGCTGTCCCGGAGTCGTGCTCCATACCCCCTAAGAGCTTCTGTTAAAAGTAATCTTGGCGAAGTATTGTCCATAAGTACAGTGGGATGAAACTGGTAAAACTCCATATTGCAAATTCTCGCTCCGGCTCTAAAAGCAAGTGCTGGACCATCCCCGGTAGCACTCAAAGGATTGGTAGTTTGAGAAAAAAGTTGCCCAGCTCCACCCGTAGCAATCACTATAGCTCTCGCAATAAAAAGCACAGGTTTGTTCTTGAGAAGCACGAGGGCTGCTTTAAACTCATCATCATCAACAATCAATTCTCCAACGAAGCAGTTTTCAAAGAAAAAGATATTTTTTCTTCCTCTTAGATTTGATTTTAAAAATCGAGCGATCTCTCTTCCCGTCCTGTCTCCAGCATGAAGAATTCTTGGAAGAGTGTGTCCGCCTTCTATCGAAAGATCAAGATAATCATCAACAGTATCGAAAGAAACCCCAAGCTTCATAAATTCTTTAAGCCTCTCAGGTCCTTCCTCTACCAAAACTCTTACTGCATCTTCATAGCACAGTCCGTCACCGGCAGCAATAGTGTCTTCAAAATGTACATCAGGACTATCCAAAGGAGAAAGCGAAGCAGCAATACCACCCTGGGCTATCCAGGTGCTTGAATCTTCAAAAGAAGACTTATAACAGATAGCAACCTTCAAACTATCAGGCAGGTAAAATGCAGTTGAAAGGCCAGCTATCCCGGCTCCAATTATCAGAACGTCGAAATTTTCTCTCTGAACATTTAAAATACTAAAATGTTTCAAGATATACTCCTGAAGAATTTTAATCATAATTGTAATCCAGGATAGAAACAATGCTGGTGGAATTTATTTTAAGAAGAGACATGCTACCTGTAATCTATACAATTGTTTTTTCTTTAGCTGGCTATTTTATCGTTAAATACCTGGTCTTTCACGCATTTTCAAGGTTATTAGGATCACCCTTGATATCTGAATCAGAAAAGCAGTTGCGAATATCCACAGTTCAAAGCTTTACCTTAACTATTGTAAAAATTATTTTTATACTGATTGTCCTTATTTCTTTGCTGCAGATTTTTGGCGTAGATATCAAAGGATTACTTCTTTCTGCAGGAATTATCGGACTTGCTATCTCCTTCGGATCACAGAGCCTGGTCAAAGACCTGGTAAGTGGACTTTTCGTCCTGACTGAAGGCCAATTTAACATTGGCGACCCTGTAGAAATAGATGGTGTTTCAGGGGTGGTAGCCGCAATTACACTTCGATACGTTCA
>CALIRS010000038.1 GCA_938042205.1 uncultured bacterium
GCGCCCTTCACCTCAACTCTCCGCCGGTCTCAGCTTATTTCCAAGCTCTGGTAACAATTTACCGAGCTGTTCTCTTTTCTTCTTGGAAACTTCTTCCTTTTTAGCATCCTTAACAGCCACTTTTTTCTCCTTCACGGGTTCTTCCTTCCGGTTGCCCTCGAAAATCTCAATCAGTTCTTCCTTACCAATAGTTTCTTTTTCAATTAAAGTCTTTGCTATGGTGTCAAGCACATCCCGATGTTTCTCAAGTATATCCCTTGCTTTCTGATAACTTTCATCTATAAGTCTTCTGACTTCCTTGTCAATTTCAAATGCAATCTCTTGGCTATAGTTAGGTTCTCTTGATATATCTTTTCCAAGAAACACGGTTTCATCTTTGTGACCGAGAGTCAATGGTCCAAGCTTATCGCTCATTCCATATTCACAAACCATTTTTCTGGTAATCTTTGTAGCCCTTTCTAAATCATCGACCGCGCCAGTTGTTACATCGTTGAATAGCATCTCTTCAGCGACTCGTCCGGCAAGAAGCATTGCTAATTCACCTAAAAGTTCAGATTTCGTTACCAGATATCTGTCCTCAGTGGGAAGAGTGAGAGTATAACCAAGAGCTCTTCCGCGCGGAATTATGGAAATCTTATGGACAGGGTCTGTATCTGGCAAAACATGTGCTACCAAAGCATGACCAGCCTCGTGATATGCAATTATTTCCTTTTCTCTATCGCTGATAACCCTGGTTTTGCGTTCCGGTCCTGCGAGCACTCTGTCGATCGCATCTTCCAGCTCAGCCATTTCAATCTGCTTCTTATTCCTTCGTGCTGAAAGAATTGCTGCTTCATTCACAACATTGGCTAAATCAGCACCTGTAAACCCTGGTGTCCTGCGCGCAATCACACTTAAGTCAACATCTTTTGCAAGCGGTTTCCCGCGCGCATGAACTTTTAAGATTCCTTTTCTTCCTTCAAGGTCTGGTCTGTCAACAATGATATGCCTATCGAATCTCCCCGGTCTTAAAAGTGCTGGATCAAGAATGTCAGGTCTGTTAGTCCCGGCTATTACAATAATCGAATCTCTGACGTCAAATCCATCCATTTCCACAAGGAGCTGGTTGAGTGTTTGCTCGCGCTCATCATGACCACCGCCAAGACCGGCACCTCTATGTCTTCCAACAGCGTCGATTTCGTCAATAAAAACGATACATGGCGATTGCGCCTTTGCCTGTTCAAAAAGGTCTCTGACCCTTGAAGCACCAACACCCACAAACATTTCCACAAATTCAGAGCCGGATATAGAGAAGAAGGGAACTTTCGCTTCCCCCGCCAGAGCTCGCGCCAGTAAGGTTTTACCAGTTCCAGGTGGTCCAAAAAGAAGTATGCCCTTAGGAATCCGGGCACCCATTGTGAGAAACTTTCCAGGTGCTGTAAGGTATTCTTTTATTTCTTTTAGTTCTTCTATAGCTTCATCAAGTCCAGCGACATCTTTAAAAGTGACTTTTGGATGTTCGCTTTTTGTAAGTCGCGCCCGGCTCTTTCCAAAAGAAAGTACTTTATTTCCACTTCCCTGCATCTGATTCATCATAAAAATCCAGAAGAGGATAATCAGAACAAAAGGAAGCATGTTAACAATGATTGAGAGCCAGAAACTATTTTGAGGATCAACTTTTATATTAGAAACATTATTTTCAAGCAGCTTAGAGGTAATGTCATATCCTTCAGGATAGGATGTCTCAAACTTGATTGGTCCGCTTTTTCCAATCGACTTATTAAGTGTCCCCTGAATTATTCTATCTCGCTCCAGAAGAGTAACCTCTCGAACATTCTTATTTTCAAGTTGAACAATGAATTCACGGAAATTGAGCTTGCTAACTTTGGGTTCAGAAACGCTTCCATAAACAAAGTAAAGGGCAACCGCCACCAGTATAATATACAGAAAAATATTTCTTAATGTCCTGTTCACTGTATATAAATTCCTCCTTTGAAATCAATACCGTCCGCATTATCAAGCATAAATATTCTAACACACTTATCGACATTTATTCATTCTTGTTTGAGCATATTTAACCTCAAGAGATTATAAATTTAAAAACTGAGAAGAAGCTTAAATGCCAAAGTATCCTTACCGGCACCTTTCTATTTTTGCTAAATCAATTGCATATATTCCGGAAAGTTGCCTGAACTTTTCAGCAAAATCTAACCCATAGCCAACAACAAACTCATCTGGAATCCGAAAGCCAACGTAGCGGGCTGAAATATCTACCTGCTGTTTGCCTTCTTTGACCAGCAGGGCACAGACCTCAAGAGAGGCAGGATTTCTTGCCTTCAGGGTCTCAATAAGATACTTTAAGGTAAGACCGGTATCAATGATATCCTCCACGACTATTACATCTCGCCCCTCTATCTCTTCCTCAAGGTCCTTTAGAATACGCACCACACCGGAGCTCTCAGTCGACGTTCCGTAACTTGACAGTGACATGAAATCCACTACCGCCGGGATTTGAAGCTCTCTGACAAGGTCAGAAAGGAATATAAAAGCACCTCGCAGGATACCGATCATTAACGGACATTTGCCTCTGTAATCACGAGAAATTTCTGCCGCAAGCTGTTTTACCTTTAGCCTGATGTCTTCACCATCAATTAGCTTTGATTTTATTAACCCTTGAGGATCAATTTGTTTCATTCAGCCGTCTCTTCTCAATTAATTTTAGCCTGATGGCTTTTCTGGTATACGGGGTTATCTTAAATTCGTCAGACACTTTAAGTCCTCCAGCCCAGGCGATTTTACCTTTTTCAGTGACTATTACCGGGATTTGCTTCCTCATCCTTTTTGGTATCTTGTGGTCAATAAATATATCATGTAACTTTCTTGATCCACTCATCCCTAAAGGAACAATTCTGTCACCCTTTCGCCATGATCTTACGATAAAACGTACTCCTGCTTTTTCTGCATCCAGATAGCAGACATTTCTATCTTTTTCAATCTCTATTTCTCCTTCTACAAACTCTGCCGTAAGAATAAAAGGCGTTGGCTTTAAAACCACTTCTGAAGGAACCTCAAAGTGTTGCGGCTCAATTTCCTCTCTTAACAGACGAGGGGTATAACCGATTAGCATGTTACCATATTCCGTCACTGCCATAAGTTTAACAGGAAGATGGTATTCAAAACCCGTCTCCTTTTCGAGACCCCTATAAAGGTTTTCTAAATGAGTCCTTGAAATAAGCTTCAGGTCGCCTCCGCAATCAGCGATTGCTAATTTAATAATCCTTATCAGCAAAGCTTTTGGAATTCTCTTTCTAAGCGAAACGGGAATATATACAAGTCCATCCTTTTTTTGAACCCGTTTTCGGTACTCAGCTTTTGCCAGTGCATTTAAAAAAATTGCGTCATCGCGCACGGATTCAAGGTTTTCGATAAGGTTTTCACGAATTTTTGGATTCATTTCAGTAACTACAGGGATGAGGGAATTCCTGATCTGAGCTCTCAGGTTATCAAGAATAAAATTGGTAACATCAATTCGATAATCCTGACCTGTTCTTTTTAGGTAGCTAAGAATTTCAGATTTCTTAACATTGAATAGGGGCCTGATTACCTTACCCCGTACAGGAGGTATGGAAGCCAGACCATCAAGCGATGCTCCTCTTATAAGACGAATGAAGAAAGTCTCCACCCGATCATCGATGTGGTGTGCAACAGCAATTTTATCATATCCTTCTTCCTGAGCTATTCGTTCCATTAAGTTGTATCTAACTGCTCTTCCAGCTTCTTCCAGAGAGAGCTTCTTATTCTTTGCAAAAGCCTTAACGTCGAATGAGTAAATATGTACCGGAACCCTGTTATTTTCTGCCAGTTTGTTGACAAATATTGCATCCATTTCGCTATCAAGCCCTCTTAATTTGTGATTGAGATGAAACACAGAAACCTCAATTTTGAGATAATCTTTAAGTTTAAGCAGCGACTTTAGAAGCGATACTGAATCAGGACCACCAGAAACAGCAACCAATACCTTCTCGCCTGGTTTTATCATATGATAATCTTCAATTGTTTTTAGAACTTTCTTTTCGAACACATCCATGGCAACAGGGATTATCCACTATCTGACTTTAATTACTTTTTATAACAGTGTTTTGACTTCTGCAAGTAATTCAATCTAAAGAGTTTTTATAGGCAATAATTCCCTCAGAAATAGCCTTAACGATGGCATTTTTTCCTGACTCTGAAACCATGAAAACTTCATCTTCAGGATTACTTAAAAACCCCAGTTCAAGTATCACAGCCGGTACTTTTGACCAGTTTAATCCAGTCATATCTTTCCCCTCATTTATCCCTAAGTTTTTCATACCAGTTCTCTGACAATAAATATCAAGTATTATCTGAGCTGCGGTTTTTGATTTTTTGCTTGCCTCAATTAACGAGGGGTGAGGCTGCTGATAAAGAGCGAGAGCTCCTGTAACACCCGGATTTGAACTTGAGTTCGCGTGAAGCCTTAAGAACAGATCAGCTTTTAAGCTATTTGCTACCATGGCACGTTCTTTATTTGAAATGTTGACTTCTTCACGTTCACGAGTGAGGACAGCTCTCATCCCTTTCCTCTCCAATTCTTCTTTAAGTATCTTAGAAATTTGAAGCATCAGTATAGATTCTTTAATGCCGGTGCGTACACCCGCTGCTCCCCCACTTACCCTTGGTTTTTTCAAAGTTGACCATGGAGCAATTGGCTCAGGGTTCATATCAGCTTTTTGCTGATGACCGGGATCGATAACTACTAAAAAAGTTTCACCAGCAGCCGGAGATATCACAGGCGGATGAGAGGTGTTTTTGGAAACTGCAGCAGAAGTTTTAAATTCTTTAATTCCAAGTGGCAATGTTGATTCTTTATCCGGCAACGTACCAAGATATTTTTGTGATTCGTGAATGATATCGTTCAAAGAAGGTGTTCTTCTTGTATTAAGCGGGATTTCTGACAATTTTCTTTGTTCAGTACATTCTGGAGTTAGAATCTTTGCAGTTCCAAAAGTAATTGTCAGTAAAAGAGCTACAAGCAACAAAACTCTCAGGATTTTAGTGAAGCGATTTGTATCAGTGTAACGGCTCAAGAAAGTGGATTTTTGAGTGCTTTCTTTTATGTTCCTTTTGAAAACAGGCATTAAGGACTACTCTTTTCGAACCGGATAAGCGTTTTGTTTTTCATAATTACCAGGAATTTTTACTTCCCTTCGAGTAATCTTATTATTCCCATCTACATACACATGAATTGCCTTAAAGCCTTTAGCCTTCTCCTCTGAAACTATGGTATGACTCATAATAATTACATAGTCGTTTTTGAAAATAAGATGAGCCGCCGCACCGTTTGCACATACCACTCCGGAGCCAGGCTCACCTGCAATCACATAGGTCTCCAGTCGAGCTGCGTTGGTAACGTCAACCACTGATACAAGCTCGCCCGGGTAGATATCAGCAGCCTTAAGAAGTACAGAATCAACAGTTAAGCTTCCTTCATAATCGACGTTTGCATCGGTCACCCGTGCCCGATGGATTTTTGATTTTAACATCGTTCTAAAGCGCTCTTGCAAAAAAGAAACACCTCCAGCTATTCAAGAATTATATTATCAATGAGCCTGGTATTGCCAATGTAAGCTGCAATTGCCAGCACTGCTTTAGTATTTACCTCATCAATTTCTTCAAGAGTTTCCGCGTCTCTAATTTCAATATATTGAACTTTTATAGAGGGGTTAAGACTCTTAGATTCTAAAGTCTCTCTTACTTTGTTTTTGAGAATTTCAGCCTGTTTTTCACCAGCTTGAAAAAGAGATTCTGCCTCCGAAAGGGCTTTGTAAATAAACGGAGCAACTTTTCTTTCATCACTCATAAGATAAGCGTTTCGGCTGCTCATGGCAACGCCATCATATTCCCTGACAGTTTTTATAGGGACTATCCTGATGGGAAAATTGAGGTCGCGAACCATTTTTTCAATTATCTTTAGCTGCTGGTAATCTTTTTCACCAAAATAGGCTATATCGGGCTGAACAATGTTGAAAAGTTTGGCAACCACAGTCGCCACGCCACGAAAGTGCCCAGGCCGGAAAGTACTGCACATCCCCTCCGATAGTTTCTCAACATATACAAAAACAAGCTGGGGCTCAGGATACATCTCTTCAGCACTCGGGATAAAAACTACGTCCACATTTTCCTTTTCAAGTATGTTTAAATCTCTTCTCTCATCACGGGGATAACGCTTAAAGTCTTCAGCAGGTCCAAATTGAAGTGGATTAACAAAAATGCTTACCACCACGATGTCGCAATCATTTCTGGCTTTTCTAACAAGAGCGAGGTGCCCATCATGAAGGTATCCCATGGTAGGCACAAAACCTATTTTCCTTCTCCCTTGCCTGAAAACTTTAAGCTCTTTTCTAATTTCTTCAATTCTCCTTATTACCTTCATTTTTTAAAAATGCTAAAAAGAATGTTCTTCGGCGGGAAACTTTCCAGCTCTCACTTCATCAACATACTTAGCCACTGCATCTCTTATCGTGCCCCCAACATCAGCATACCTCTTAACAAAGCGGTAGCTTGACTCAGTAAGACCTACCATATCATTTACGACAAGCACCTGCCCATTGCAGTGAATACCTGCACCAATACCAATAGTTGGTA
>CALIRS010000039.1 GCA_938042205.1 uncultured bacterium
AGTAAATCAGGGGCACTCCCTCTAAAGAAAGAGTGTCCACTATTTTTTCCACATACGGATATACTTTTTCTCTGAAATCCCCTGGGGATAATACCCCTACCCATGAATCAAACAATTGTACTGCGTCTGCCCCGCTTTTTACTTGAAATCTTAAGTAATCAATAACAGTATTGGTAATTTTCTCCATCAAAATGTGAAAGATTTCAGGTTCTTCCCACATTATTTTCTTGATTTTCTTATAATCCTTTGTACCGCCACCCTCAACCGAATAGCTGGCAAGTGTGAATGGCGCCCCGGAAAATCCAATCAAAGCTTTGCCAGCTTTTAATTCCTCTTTTAAAGCTGTTAAAGTCTCTCCTACATAAGACACGTCTTCCCTGGAGTCTATAACTCTCAGGTTTTCCGCATCCCTCTTTCTTGCCACCGGATTAGAAATTACAGGTCCTTTGCCTTCCTTAAAATCAACATTCAAGCCCATAGGTATTAGTGGAACCAGAATGTCAGAAAACAAAATTGCCGCGTCAAGATCAAATCTTCTGATTGGCTGAAGAGTAATTTCCATTGCCACTTCTGGCAGACGACACATTTCTAAGAAACTATATTTCTTTCTCACTTCCTGGTACTCAGGAAGATATCTGCCTGCTTGTCTCATTAACCAGATCGGAGTATAAGGTGTCGGCTCACAATTAATCGCCTTCAAAAAAACTTCTCTGCCGTTCAAAAAAAACACCTCACCTAAGAAAGCTCAAGCGAAAAGATACCACAGAGGTAATTTCCATCCAGAAAAAAATCATTTATCTAAAAATTGGTTAAATTCTTTTATTCGCCCTTCAGAAAACCGGGTAATTCAAATTCACCGAAATCAACCTTTGGAACATCTGACTTCATCGGGACTGTAGTTTCTGCCGCAAGGTCAAGCTTTGCCTGCACTCTCCTATCAAAGCCTGTGGCAATGACCGTCACTTTCACACTCTCTCCAAGGCTTTCATCAATGACCGCGCCAAAGATTATGTTGGCTTCGGGATCAGCGGCATTAACAATAACCTCTGCTGCCTCGTTAACCTCATAAAGGCCAAGATCGGGCCCACCAGAAATATTAAGGAGAATTCCTTTTGCACCTTCAACAGATTCCTCAAGTAATGGGCTCGTTATTGCCAGCTCAGCGGCTTGAACTGCACGATTTTCACCTGACGCCATCCCGATTCCCATTAAAGCTGAGCCTGCCTCTTTCATTATTGTTTTTACGTCTGCAAAGTCAAGATTTATTAGGCCGGGTACGGTAATTAGGTCCGTTATTCCCTGAACTCCCTGCCTCAAGACATCATCCGCTAGCTTAAAAGCATCGAGCATCGATGTTTTCTTATCGGCTACCTGAAGCAGGTTATCATTTGGGATAATAATTAATGTATCCACTTTATCTTTCAGCTTGCGGATACCCTCTTCTGCTTGAATGGATCTCCTCTTACCCTCAAAGCTAAAAGGTCTGGTGACAACTCCTACGGTAAGTGCTCCTATTTCATCTCTGGCAATTTCAGCAATTACAGGAGCGCCCCCTGTTCCAGTGCCTCCTCCTTTTCCAGCAGTGATAAATACCATGTCAGACCCTTGAAGAACTTCTTTTATTTTATCCCTGCTTTCCTCAGCCGCTTGCTGCCCTATTTCCGGATTCGATCCGGCGCCAAGTCCTCTGGTAATTTTCTCTCCTATATGAACTTTGTAATCCGCTTCTGACATCATCAATTGCTGTGCATCTGTATTGATCGCAATGAACTCTACGCCTTTCAGTCCGGATTCTATCATTCGGTTGATAGCATTAGTGCCGCCTCCTCCAATTCCGACAACCTTAATCACCGCTAAGTAAGTTCCAGATGGATCCTGAATCATTTTATCCTCCCCATAATTAAATCTGAAGTATATGTTTAGCCTAAACAGTAAAGTTTTGATTTAAACCTTACAAAAGAATTTTGAAAATTACAAGTGCCATGAAGAAAATTTTTATCTCTCCTATGGCTGAGATTTAACCACCGGATTGGTAGGTACCCTGATGTCTATAGAAATTACAGAAGTTCCTTCTTTCTTTAATATTTGCTCAAGGACTGCATTTTTTTCTTCAAGATGCTCTGCCATGCCGTAAAGAACTTCCACTCCGCTTATGTAAAGAATAATTCTTTCCAAAGAGGGAGCAGATATCACAGAAACCTTCTTTTTGAGAGATGAAGGAAGGCCAGTGTAGATCTCCATAGCTTCATTAAATTCTTCTGTTTTTACTTCATCTCCAGGCTTCAGCTTCCTCACCGGAAGATCAGCAATTTGAATCAACTCTGGAGCGGAATCACTTACCTCAAGCACCATACCGTCATCTGAAACTAAAAAGTATTGAATGCCATCTGTAATACTGGCTACCGGTTCCCTTTCAATGACTTTCACATTTATTTTATCTGGAAAATCACGGTGGATTTCAACTTCTTTGACCCAGGGACTTGACGACAATATTTCTTTTGCATCTTTAACCGGCACTCTAAATATATTTTTACCGGTGAACATATTTTTTATTTTTTCAAGATTTTCTTTTGCAAGATGCGATGTTCCTTCAAAACTAATTGCTTTTACCTTGAAGTAATCTGAATTTAGAAAATATATAGCCAAAACAATAATTAAAACAAAGGCTATCAGAAATCCAATAAATTGCCGCTTTTGACGTCGGCGAATTCTTTCCAGTTTCTCCTGTCTTTCTTTTCGCTTGCGTTCAGCAAGTGTCTGATTCAATCAAAATCACCTACAAGCTCTACCTCAGGTTCAAGTAAAACTCCGGTTTTTTCATAAACCTCCAGTTTAATTTTATTCATTAACTTCAATATGTCATCTGCCCTTGCTCCTCCTGTGTTAATAATGAAGTTTGCATGCTTTGTAGATACTTGAGCCTTGTTCACTTTCAAACCCTTCAAACCACACTCTTCAATTAGTTTTCCGGCTACATATCCTTCAGGATTTTTGAAAACAGAACCTGCAGTGGCATATCCGAGGGGCTGCTTTATCTTTCGTTCATCAAAGTATTCAGACATCCTCTTTTGAATTTTTTCGGAATTATCTTCAAAAAGTGCAAGTTCTGCTTCAAGGATAATCCCTTGAATCGGTAGTATGCACTTTCGATAATCAAAAACAATTTGCTTTTTGTTCAAAACCTCAAGTTTTCCCCCGAAGTCCATAATCGTTAATTTTTTAAAAGTTATAGAAATATTCTTGCTCTGAGCACCGGCATTTGTTTTCACTGCTCCTCCCAGAGTACCTGGAATACCTACAGACCATTCGAGACCACTAAGCCCTCTTCTTGCTGCTTCACGCGCCAATGTATAAAGCCTGACACCGGCACCAGAAACAACACCGTTATGAGTAAATTTTATCTTCTGAAATTCAGCACCCAGGTGAATAACAAGTCCCGGAAATCCCCTGTCAGAGACTAAGATATTTGACCCTTTGCCAAGTACAAAAATCGGGAGATTTTTCTTAGCGGCAAAATCAACCGCACTTTTCAGGGCTGAATAAGTACTGGCGATTGTGAAATATTTTGCGGGACCACCTACCTTCCAGGTAGTCAAACCAGCCAAAGGCACATTCTTTTCTATTACTGGCTTAACGCTCATAAATTCAGATTATCCCTGTACAGAAATTGGATAAACTCAAATTTTCGATTCGAGAGTTTTTACAGTCTCAGACGAGACCAGAGTTATATCACCGGCTCCCAGAAAGAGAACCGTATCACCTGATCTGGCAATATCTTTAATATATTCAGGTATCTCAATTAGTCTTGGGATATATGCTAATTTTTTCCGGATATTATTATTGGCAACCATTTCAAAAAGCCACTGACCGCTGATCCCGGGAAGTGGTTCTTCTCCAGCACTATAAATCTGAGTGGCAACAATCACATCCGCATCATCAAACGCTTTTGCAAACTCACGGTACAGACTGGCGACACGGGAATACCTGTGTGGTTGAAATACTACAATTAGCCTTGAGTGACGAAGGGATCTGGCAGCACTTAAAGTTGCTTTTATCTCTGTAGGATGATGTGCATAATCATCGATTATGGTGATATTATTTACCCTGCCTTTGAATTCAAAGCGCCTTCTTACTCCGGGGTACTCTTCAATCGCTTTAAGAATCTTATTATCATTAATAGATAGCACTACTCCAAGAGCATAAATTGATAGTGCGTTTTGAATGTTGTGTTTGCCCATAAGACGTGTATGTAACTTCAACTTTCTGCCACGTAAGCCATCATAAATTAAAAATTCGCCGCCATTACTATCACATCTATACTCTTCAACTCTGATTAAAGCGTCAGGAGAAAATCCATAACTTACAAATTCTTTTTTCCCTGATATTTGCTGACAAAAGTTCTTGACTTTCTCGTCATCTGCGCAGAAAATGCAGGTATCTTCAGTTTTCTTAATAAATTCCTTAAAGCTTTCAGAGAGCTTGTCAAAACTTCCATAATAATCTAAGTGCTCACTCTCCAGATTGGTAATAATAGAAATATGCGGTTTCAGATAAAGAAAACTGCCATCGCTTTCATCCGCCTCGATTACAAAATATTGACCTTTGCCATATTGCGCGTTAGTTCCAATTTCATTCAGTTCTCCGCCAATAATATAAGTAGGCTCAAGTCCGGCAACTGACAGCAGAAAAGCTGCCAGTGAAGTAGTGGTAGTTTTTCCATGAGTACCCGTTACCGCAATCGTTTTCTTATCTC
>CALIRS010000040.1 GCA_938042205.1 uncultured bacterium
TTCAATTTTAAATAAAAAACGAAGTCAGGTGTTAGATTGACTTTCACGAATGAGGTAATAGAAGAGGTTATCACCGGGGCTGAAAAAAGGCTTTGCTGTGAAAGAGCTGAATTTTCAGCTTTTGTATATTTTGCTGGATATTTAAAAATAACCAAGGAAGGAACAAGCCTAGCTATTAAAGTAGCAAAACCTGCTTCTGCCAGGCGGGTTATCAATCTTGGCAAAAAGCTCTTTAAATTTACCGTAGGTCCTATTATTAAAACAATGAGTCCTTTCGAAAAATGGTATGAGGTAGATTTTTTTTCACCTGAACTAGTAGATGAACTTATTAATTTTGGTCTCGTGAATCCAGATTTTACGTTAATGGAAAAGTTGCCGGCGAAAATTCTTTCAAAAAAGTGCTGTCAGGAATCTTTCCTGAGAGGGGCATTTCTTACTTCTGGATACATCCTTTATCCTCGAAAAGGAAGACATTTAGAGCTTCATTTTCAAAGTGAGGAAACTGCTCTTTTTGTGTCAATGATGATGGGCAAGCTTGGGATGACACCGCGTATTGTCAGGAGAAAACACCGATATATTGTTTATTTGAAAAGCTACGAAGATGTCAAAACTTTTCTCTATCATATTGGAAGTAAAAAAGCTAGTTTTCTAATAGAAGACCTACAATCAGTTGGGGAAATGAAGAGTAGCGTTAACAGACTGGTTAATTTTGAAATGGCGAACTTAGAGCGAATTGCTCAGAGTGCTTCCCGCCAGATAAAAGCCATAGAACTAATCGAGGATACGATAGGAATAGATAATCTGAGCCCGGCTTTGAAGGAAGTTGCCTATCTCAGACTTAAATATCCTGAAGCAAGTTTAGAAGAGTTATCTAACCTGATTGGAGGAAAAACTAAATCTGCTGTAAGCCATCGGCTTCGCAGGCTGGAAAAAGTTGCCGCGAAGATTAATGCTGTGGAGAAAAGGAAGGAGGAGTCTTAGATGTCAATAAAAGTAGGAGTTAATGGTTTTGGAAGGATTGGAAGGATGTTTGTTCGAGCTGCTCTTGAGACTACCAGGCTGGAAATTGTGGCCATAAATGACCTGGTTCCTGCAAGTACTCTTGCTCATTTATTTAAATATGATTCAATTCACGGCCGGTTCAAAGGGGAAGTAGGGGTAGATAATGGAAACCTGGTAATAAATGGAGAGACTATAAAAGTTTCCCAGGAAAGAGACCCTTCTAAGCTTCCATGGAAAGACTATGGAGTAGATATCGCGGTTGAAAGCACAGGCTTTTTTACCAGCAGAGAGAAAGCTGAGTTACATCTAAAAGCCGGAGCAAAGAAAGTGATTATCAGTGCTCCTGCAACCAATCCTGATGCAACCATTGTCATGGGAGTAAATCATAATGTCCTTTCCAGTGAATCTAAAATTATTTCTAATGCATCCTGTACGACTAACTGCCTAGCACCTATGGTAAAAGTTCTTCAGGACGAGTTTGGCGTAATTGAGGGGTTTATGACAACGGTGCATGCTTATACTAATGATCAGAGGATACTGGATGCTCCTCACAGCGATTTAAGAAGAGCCAGAGCTGCGACTTCAATCATACCTACCACAACTGGTGCTGCCAGAGCTATTGGTGAGGTTATTCCAGAATTAAAAGGTAAACTTGACGGCATTGCCCTCAGGGTTCCCGTTACTGACGGTTCAATTGTAGATTTAAATGTAAAACTTAAGAATCAAGCCACCAGGGATCAAATAAACAATGCTATGAAAAAGGCTTCAGAAAGTTATCTAAAGGGTTACCTTGAATATACAGAAGACCCAATTGTGTCGGCAGATGTAATCGGGAATCCTTCTTCATGCATTTTTGATGCTAAAAGCACTATGGTCATGGATGATTTTGCAAAGGTATTTGGCTGGTACGACAATGAGTGGGCTTATTCAAAACGATTAGTTGATTTAATAGTTTATGTTTCAAAGCTTACTTGAAGAATAAGAAGAGTATAGAGGTGGGGAAGATGTTTTTTAAGAAGACTCTTAGAGATGTAGACGTTAGAGGTAAGAGAGTACTGGTGAGAGTAGACTTCAACGTTTCTTTAACGGAAGATAGAAATGTTCTTGATGATACAAGGATTCTGGCAAGTCTTCCAACCATCAGGCATCTAATTTCACAGGGGGCTAAGACAATTATTATTACTCACTTGGGAAGGCCAAAAAATTATGATGCTCATCTGCGGGTGGATCCACTTGCAGAAGCACTTTCGAGATATATTGCAAGACCTGTAAGGAAGCTTGACAGAACTGTAGGCGAAGAAGTGAAAAAAGTAATCGAAATTATGAAACCAGGCGATGTGTTAATGCTTGAAAACTTGAGATTTCATGAAGAGGAAAAAAGAAATGACCCTCAATTTGCCAGGGAACTGGCTTCGCTCGCGGATATTTTCGTAAATGACGCTTTTGGGACTGCTCATCGGGCACATGCTTCGACAGTGGGTGTTCCAAAATACCTCCCAGCAGTAGCTGGCTTTTTACTGGAAACGGAGGTGGTACATTTAACAAAACTTCTGGAAACTCCGGAAAGGCCTTTTTATGCTGTCCTTGGAGGAAATAAAATTGCTGATAAACTGGGAGTGATTAGCAATTTTTTAAATCGAGTAGATGAGCTTTTCCTTGGAGGTGGAATGTGTTTTACATTCCTTAAAGCCAGAGGTTTAAACGTTGGTAAATCAATTGTTTGGGACGAATACCTGGAAGAAGCAAAAAGAATCATGAAAGAGATTGAAAAAGGGAACTCAAGATGTTCTCTTCATCTACCACTTGATTTTGTTTTGGCACCTGAGATTTCTGAAGTTGCTGAATCAAAAGTTACAACGGTGGAGAATTTTTACGACGATTGGATGGGTCTTGATATTGGACCAATGACGCAGAAATTTTATCGGGACAGTTTACAGGAAGCAAAAACCATCTTCTGGAATGGTCCGATGGGGGTATTCGAAATAGAAAAATTCGCTGCGGGGACAAAAATGATTTGTGAAACAATGGCATATTCGCGCGGCACCACCATCGTTGGTGGAGGAGACTCTGATGCAGCGCTAAGACGATTTGGCTATTCAGGATTAATAACTTTCGTATCAACAGGTGGTGGAGCCTGTTTGAAGTTTCTGGAGGGAGAACCTCTTCCGGGAGTAGAATCCTTGCTTGATGCTACTGAAGTGGTGAAAGTGTGATGAGAAAACCGCTGGTGGTCGCAAATTGGAAGATGCATATGACTTGCGCCCAAACAGTTAGCTATCTGAGTAAGTTAATGAATGAAATAGAAGGTGTGGAATCAGTTGATACAGTAGTATGTCCGCCTTTTACAGCACTTAGAACTGCTACCACTTATCTTGAAAACGAAAGGACAATTATTCAGATTGGTGCTCAAAATATGCATTGGAAAGATAAAGGAGCATTTACCGGTGAGATATCCTCAGAAATGCTTCAAGAGCTCAGAATAAAATGGGTAATCATTGGCCATTCTGAAAGGCGCCGATATTTTAATGAAACGGACGAAATAATTATTCTTAAAGTCAAGAAAGCATTAGAGGAAGGACTGATTCCCATTATATGCATTGGAGAGACACTTGAAGAAAGGGAAAATGGCAAAACCTATGAGATTGTTCAAAAACAATTGTTTTCAGTACTTGAAGTGATTAAATCGCAGGAAAAACCAGAATTTTCAATTGCATATGAGCCTGTGTGGGCAATTGGTACTGGAAAAGCTGCAAGCTCGGTTGACGCCAATGATGTCGCCAGGCATATCAGGGCGTTAATCGGATCTGTACTTTCACCCGATTTTGCCAAAGAAGTACGAATTCTATATGGTGGAAGCGTAGATAAGGATAATTTTAACGATTTTTTAAGTGAGCCAGACATTGATGGTGGTCTGGTGGGAAGTGCTAGTCTTTCCGCCATCACTTTTGCTCAACTTGTAAGAATGGCTTCCTGAACTAAAAATCAATATTGGAGAAAAAACTTGAATAGACCAAAGCCATTCGTGCTGATTGTACTGGATGGTTGGGGAATTGGTGAGCCATCCCCCACAAATTCAATATCGGTTGCTAATACCCCCAATATGGATTATCTAACTGCGCATTTTCCTTTCGCAAAGCTGGAAGCCAATGGACTTTCTGTCGGTCTTCCGGAAGGTCAGATGGGCAACTCTGAAGTAGGGCATCTAAATCTTGGAGCAGGAAGAATAGTCTATCAGGATTTTACCAGGATAAATCTTGCTATTAATAACGGAACATTTTTTAAAAACAGAGTCTTGAAAGAAGCTTTTGCAAAAGCGCGCAGCGCAGGAAAAAGAGTTCATTTAATGGGTCTTGTATCTAATGGCGGTGTTCATAGCCATTTGAATCATGCGCTAGCACTTTTAAAGATGGGAGAAAAGTTAGGAGTCGAAGATATTGTGGTTCATGCTTTCCTGGATGGCAGAGATACTCCACCTCAAAGTGCGTTGGGTTATCTTGAAGAACTGGAGTTAGCCATAAGAGATATAGAGGTGGGGTGTGTGGCAACGGTAGCTGGTAGATATTATGCAATGGATAGGGATAAACGATGGGAAAGAACGAAAAAAGCTTACGATGCGCTCGTCTATGGTAAAGGCCGTTATTCTTCAAGTTCAACTAATGCCGTGAAAGAAGCTTATCAAAATAAAGAAACTGATGAATTCGTTTTTCCAACGATTATTGAACCTTTTAAGGATAAAAGAATTAAAGAAGGGGATTCAGTGATTTTTTTCAACTTTAGGCCTGATCGTGCTCGCCAGATTACCAGGGCATTAACTGAGGAAAATTTTAA
>CALIRS010000041.1 GCA_938042205.1 uncultured bacterium
TGGTGATTTATCCTGAAGGTCAGAATATTTTAATAGAACAGGCGAGAGCAATAATTCGTTTCGCAAGTGAAAGACCTGTTGATGGGAAATACCGTTTCATTGTGATTGTCGAATCTCACCTGATGAATCCAGAGGCAGCTAATGCTCTTCTAAAAATTTTAGAGGAGCCACCCGCTTCAACCATTTTCGTTCTTCTTGCAGAAAGCGAGGAGAGACTTCCGGAGACTATTGTTTCCCGAACTTTAAGAGCAAGATTTTTAAGCCGGACAAAGGGGAAAATTAAAAATGAAAAGGTTTTCGACCTTCAAGCAAAGTTTATAGACGTGCTGGTTACTCATAAAGGATGGCAGAATCTTGAGAAATCAATTGAAGAAGCGCTTGAAAAAGAATATCAGCGCGTTCGCGAGGAATCTGATAAGAAGATGCAGACATTAAGAGAGATAGGTGTTGACCACGAGTATTTGAAGTGGATAGACCGCATTGAAAAAGCGAAGGCTAAAAGAGTCCAGCGGCGTTTAGGCGTGGATATCGCTGGTTCAATAATAAATTCGCTTCTTAAAAGCTTAAATTATGCACTTATTTACGCTGGTGGCATTTCAGACCTTTCATCTGAGTCATCTGAAGTCTACGAAGTTGCTCGAGATGTTGCCAGCCATTTTAAAGTAGAGACGCTTCTTAAGATGCAGGAGGTCCTCCTTGAAGGAAATCGTTTTTTAAGTGCGGGTGTATCTCCTGAGCATGTAATATTGGGTCTGATTCTTAAACTCAGAAAGGAGTCAAAAGATTGAATTACCTCTCAGTTGTTCTTAAAAAGACTCAAAAAGCATATTACTTCAAAAACACACTTAAGAATATAGATATCGGTGATGATGTGCTGGTCAAAACTTCACACGGAATCGAAGCAGGTGAGGTAATAGAGATTTGTGGGGAAGAGGAGATGAAAGACATTACCTCAGTGGAAGGAAAGGTAATTCGCAAATTCAGGCAGGATGACTATCGGAAGCTCGAACAATTTAAACATAAAGAGGCACAGGGTCGAGAAATCTGCGAAAGGTTAATTACTGAACTTGGGCTTCCTATGAAACTTCTTGATGTTGAATGGCTTTTCGACGGAAAGAAGGCAATTTTCTACTTTTCCGCAGAAGGAAGAGTTGACTTTCGGGAACTTGTAAAAAAGATGGCAGCGGAACTTAAGATTCGTATTGAAATGAGGCAGGTCGGAGTACGAGATGAAGCAAAGATGATCGGCGGTCTTGGACCGTGTGGACGCGATCTATGTTGTGCCACTTTTTTGACACAATTTGAGCCGATGAGCGTCAAAATGGCTAAGGATCAGGGTCTACCTTTAAATACTTTTAAAATAAGCGGCTTATGCGGGCGGTTGATGTGTTGTCTTAAGTATGAATATGATAATTATGTCGAGTTTTCAAAGTCCGCTCCACCTATAGACTCTGAGGTAGAAACTCCCGATGGAAAAGCAAAAATAGTTGACTATCAGGTAGTTCTTGGTGGGGTTACCGTCGAATTCGAAACAGGAGTGCGACGAGAATATAAGCTAAGTGAGATTAGGTGGGCAGGAAAAAAGGAACAGAGCGAGGATAAGTCCCGAGTCAAAAAAGATAGGGGGTCAGGTCTTGAATTGTGAATTCTGCACTTCAACAAGGTGCAAGCGTAGTTATAGAGGGAGTAAGCATTTGAATAATGACTTTTTATAATAGTTAGGGCCAAAAGCAGAATATGCCGGCGTGGCTCAGGTGGTAGAGCAGCGCACTCGTAATGCGCAGGTCGGCGGTTCGAGTCCGCCCGCCGGCTCCATCCCGGTGACATAGTGGCATGGCTACATGGTAGAAAAGACTCAAATCCACAGTGGGGTTTTCTATAGATAAAACGGTATTCAATTTTTGCTGAGTTATAAAAAACGAGCCGCATAATTGAGCGAAAGACGGTTTAAGTCCGTCCGCAAGCTAAAGGTAAAAGGGCTGCCAATCTGACTGACTACTTGAAATCCCAACAAGATTAGCTCTAACTTCATGCCAAAATAAGTATTTGTTTAATCTGAAGTATGTCCAGGTTATGTGGGTTAATCGAGGGAGTTTATGTGCCTTTTAGCTCTGAGCAAATAAAACAATTGAGGAAGGAAGCTAAAGAAAGAAGCAATTTGTAAGTTAGCTTATTCGCTCAACAGTTGAAGAAAATTATTTTTAGAATTTTCAGAAGGTTTTAATGGAAGAAAGGATTGTTGCTAAAGAAAAGAAATCGGCTAAGGAACTTCCGGTAACTGATCAGAAGAAATGGAAGGCGAAATCATTAAAGCCCATCTCGAAAAGAAGTAGAATACGCCTCCATAACATTATCTTGATTCCAATATAATTCCCATATTTTTAGGTATGCTGCTGGAAGGAGACATTCATATAATTCATAAAATATACTGTGAATATACTGTGCATCTCGATAATACAAATTATAGCCAAAAGGAAACTGTGAGCACTTACCGGCACAGGAGTTTTTTATAAAATTATTTGCCGCTATTTCTCTCTTAAGAAAAGGAATGGAGGAATTGAATTCTTCTGCAAAAGCATGTTAATAAGTGATGCTTTACCAGTTGGAAGCGACGATGTCGGGACAGCGCTTTCTCTTTACCGTTCTTATTCTTCGTTAAATTCAAGAAATGCACTTCATGGAGCAATCATTGTCAATCATGGAATTTCTACTGTTATCAGTGAAGATAACCACTTCGATATGGTGAACTGAGAACGAAAGAATAAACCCTCTTGAATTTAAAGAGCGGCCTCTGGAGCTTGATACATGTTTAAGTTAAATACCAGAATCTACCAGAATCAGCCCATTGGGAGTTCTTAGTTGCTAATAATAAATGGTAAAGACATCTCTAAAGTTTTTCCTCGAGTCGTATCAATGGTTACGCCAGCATGTTATCATAAGAACACTTTTTCCATGAGATTGGCTAGCTTATGGAAAGTAGAAGCACGGGGCTTTTAATAAAATTCGCTATTTTCCTTAGTCTACTACTTCTGTCGTTTTCAGTTGTTGGTTGCGCTAAAACTTCAAAAGAAAGAGCTGCTGAACAAAAAAAGCAAAAGGTACGGGAGAAAAGCTAAGAGAAGAAACCCCTTCATATCTTGAGGAACTACTATCAAATCTTAAAGACCCATCAGTTATCTATATCGCGCGAAGTGATGGAGTGATTGTAGCAATTGATTCGAAAAGTGGAGCAAAAACTGAGTTTATTAACTTGAAAAACAAATTAATGATGGTTTAATGATGGTTTCGGTAACTCCTGAGGGTAAGGAGCTTTATGTAACAGCACCTGAATCGAGCAAAATCTATGAGGTTTACATTAAATCAAAGAAAGTCGTTGCAACTATTGAAGCAAAAGATGAACCCTATCATGTAGTATTTCGTCCGGATGGGAACAAAGCTTACGTACCTCATTACGGTTCTGATTATATTTCAGTTATTGATACAAGCGAAAGAGCTATTGTGAAAACGATAAGAGTCGGCAAGCACCCTGTCTATATTGTAATTACTTATGATGGTAAGAAGGCTTATGTTGGTCATGCGATGTATGTTAGCAGTACTAAAACAAAACCAATAGAAATTAAAGGAATAAAAGTCTCGATGGGAATGACAGAATTTTCAGAAGGGGAAAAAGGCTTGAAAGTTATTGACCTTGATAAAGAAACTGTTTCTTCAGAAGTTTCTCTTAATGGCTATTGCACCGGGATCGCAGTCAGACC
>CALIRS010000042.1 GCA_938042205.1 uncultured bacterium
AGCTTGGACTCACGTCAAAACTTAGGTGGAAATATACTAAAATGGGTTATTTTTATGAGGGAAAGTTTTATCCATTTGACTCACCGTTTGCACTTCTTCGTTTTAAACCTCTTTCGTTAGTCGGGAGACTCAGATTCGGGCTTCACGCTCTCAGGTCTCGTTTAGGATCCAGATGGGAACATCTTGATGCAGTAACGGCAAAAGAATGGCTAATCGAAAATGAAGGTGAAGATTGTTATGAAGTTATCTGGAAGCCCTTGCTTGAGTTGAAGTTTGGAAATAAAGCTAGTGAAATTTCCGCTGCCTGGATCTGGGCACGGATAAATCGGGTGGCAAATTCCCGGGAAGGAATCATGATAAGGGAGAAATTAGGACATTTAGAAGGAGGGACGCAAACACTAATAGATGAGTTGAAAAAAAGAATTGAAAAAAATGGGGGTAAGATATTTACAGGAACTCCAGTTGAGGAAATATCAGTTGAAAATGGTGTACTAAAGGGAGTTCTTGTGAATGGTATATTTGAAACTCTGGATTGTGTGGCAAGCACAGTGGCTGCTCCTTTGTTTTTAAAGCTTACACCAGGTCTTCCTGTGGAATATGCTTCTAAGTTATCACAAATTGAATACTACGGAGTAGTTTGTATTCTGGTGATTGCGAAAAGAAGATTAACTGAAAACTTCTGGTTAAATGTGCATGATAAAAGAATTTCTTTCCCTGGTGTCATCGAGTACACCAATTTAAATCCGATGCCTGAGCTACCTGGTAGACATATTCTTTATGTGCCGTATTATATGTCGACTTCAAACCCGATTTTTTCGCTGGAAGATAAGAAATGGAAAGATAAGTTTTTGAAAGAAATTTCTTATATAGACCCTTTGTTTGCAGGCTCAATAGTAGAGATAAAGATTTTCAGAGATGAATATGCTCAACCCGTTTTTGGTGCCGGTTATTTCAATCAGTTTAAGGAGCTATTTTCACCCGAAACACCAGTGAAGGGCTTGTTCAGAACTGATATGAGCAGTGTTTATCCGGCAGATAGAAGCATTGTGAATGCCATCGACAAGGGAAATAAAGTTGCTAAGGCAGTTCTTAGGGAAAGACTTGATTAGAAGAAAACTATTCTTGAGAAATGATACATTAGCAAAAGCGGGCATATGTTTTCTAATTTGCAGAAAAAAACACTCAAAGAGGCTATATTTCTTATCCGGGCTTATTGCGGCACTTTCTGTTGACATCCATATGAATGGAATCTTGATTCCGATTGCTTTGCTTACCGTCTTTTTGTATCGAACAGGCATTAGGGCGTTACTCAGTAAAGAAGGATTTAATTATATTGCAGAGATAGTGGAATGGATTCTGGAAATCGAGATTGCCCATATCCTATATTATAAATGCGCCGACGAGACCATATCTGGATGAGTTCGGCAGGTACTTAAACATCACCGGAGTTCACAAGGCTACAATTGGAAGTGTAATTGCTTTCGCAGTAGCCATTGCATTTCTCTTGATTCGAAGGATACGAAAATCAGAAAAACCCTTCTGGTCATAATATTTAGGATTTTTCTTCTAATGGCGTTTTTTGTATCCAATAAGACGCCAACATATGTGGTATTGATCTTTTCATATTTGTTGATATTCCTACCTGTAGCTGCGTTCAAGCCTGGCGATGAGTTAATCAAAAAGAGATTTAAAGTCACCTGTCTCTTCTTGTTTATACTCGCATGCATCTTCTCATATTGAGCAGTTTTTTATAGGTTTTGGAATGCGAAATAGGCACATTCATCGCACAGCTTAAACAGCATATCTCAAGGGGCGTTCGGCTTCATGAGCAACCCACATACTGGTTTGGTTTCCATGAACATCCTTACTGGGCTGACCACTATTTTGCTTACAAAAGACCATACGGGAAAGAAGTTAAGAGACTCAGGAGACTCAGGATTCAATATATCATTGCTGATGAGTTCTTTTTAAATGTTATGGTTGACCAAAAGCATTTTACCAAGCAGGAAATCCAAACCTTTTTAAAAAATGAATGCGGTCTTGTGGCTACAATCAAGGACTTTTATTACGGAAAGGGCTACGGGACAAAGAAGTATAACGTTACAAGAATTTACAAAGTGATTTACTGATTCCAGTCTTTGAGTGCATAAAGCTCCCCGACCTTGACTTGAGGTACCTTTATATATTTCGATCTAATCTGCCTTACAAAACCCCAATCAAAAGCGCCTGAAGGTAGATACCTGTAACCCCTGGGGCTCAGAACATAAATGTAATCAGCACCAAGTTGCTTGAATTTAACAATGGTCATCCGGAGTTCAGTCCTATCTTGTGGTTGCCAGAGATGCCATCCCCGGCGCTTTGAGTGATACATGATAAAGTAAGTCCAACCTGTGTCTTCGGTGTCGAAAACAATCAAATCAGCTGGCATAGTCACCTTTTTTATCTGTCTTGCAGCTTTCAGATAAAGGTCGACTTCAGGCTGTATCGAGTCATAATATCTTTGAAGAAGCACAAGTGTCGCTACTGAACCAAAAGCAGCTACTATAAGCCATATCCAGGTAAGCAACTTTTCCCATTTTCTTGTAAGAGTAAATTTCGTACCAGTCCATTCTATGCCTGATCCAATTAAAATGCTTCCAACCGGCAAGATAGGGAGAAAGTAATACAGGTGAGGTTTTAGGAGATCTCTTCCCATAATAAGCATATAAACAAATATTGCAAAGAGCCAGATAAGAAGGAAGATGTATTTCGGTTTTTTTCGCTGATCAATATGTAAGAAAGCTATCACAGCACCCGCTGCAGCTATCAAAAACCCAGGGAGAGTAAGCACAGCAGAAATACCTCTAAAAATTACCTGATAAAAGTCTACGCTGAAGAGGTTTGTTGGCAGGTATGGAAGAACTCTACCAGAAATCATGCTGGAGACGAAAGCGTGTCCGCCTTCCGCCGTTTTGATCGCATAAAAATAGTACAGCACTGAAGGGGTTGCTGGAATAAGCGAAAAAGCTATCAAGTCTTTTCTCAACAAAAATTTCCAGCCGAATTTGTAGAACAAATAGAGCCAGATGATAATCAGAGGGAAGAAATAATTTATTTTTGCAAGAAGCGTTAGAAGTAAGAATATAATTGTATAAGTAAAGTTCTTATTGTCAGATTTTTCCATATAGTTGAGGAAGAAATAGATAGAACCCAGTGAAAACAAAAGTACCAGAAAATCAGGCATAAAAGTTCGCGAATACTTAAAACTTTCGGGTGAAAAGCAGAAA
>CALIRS010000043.1 GCA_938042205.1 uncultured bacterium
AAGTTGTACTCAGGAGAGGGAAAAAGACAAGTTTCAAATTTGTCTTAAAACCACTTTCCCAAAAGCTAAAAATTACGACACATCCTGAGAAGGCAAGATTCAAGATATATTCAGGAGGTAAGAAAATTGTAGAAGGGTTAACTCCAACAGATGTAACAATCTATTCAGGAATAATTACTTTATCAATTACGAAGCCAGGCTACAATACGCTTTCAGAAAACTTCATGGTTGATGAACCTGCCGAGTTTGAATACTGGCTTGATAGAGAGGGTCAGATAGCTCACTGTTTAAAAGTTTTCAAGTGTGGGCCTGCACCTAAGGGCATTTCGTTTACGCCTGACGGAAAAGAACTGTGGGTAACCATGCTTGGGGGACCGCCATCTGTAGAAATATACGACCCGATGACAGGCAAAAATCTAGAGAGAATTAAGATTAATAATTATGGAGCGGTGGAGGCGGTTTTTAACCGACAGGGAACTCGGGCATATGTGAGTCAAATGGAAACAGCATCTGTTTTTGAAATTGATGTGAGAACTCGTCGTGTTTTGAGAAAGATGGAGTCGAAGAGCGCCTGGAGTAAGGTTGTGGCACTTTCTCCAGACGAAAAAACTCTTTTTGTTTCTAACTGGTCAGGCAATGATGTTTCAGAGATTGACTTAGAAAACGGGAAACTGAAAAGAAGAATCCCCACAGTTAAAACTCCAAGGGGGATGTATGTAACGCCTGACGGTAAATATCTTTATGTAGCAGGCTTTGGTAAAGGTGAGATAGATAAAATTGACCTTGAAAATGGGAATCGGAAAACCATTTTTAATGGCGGAATTGCTATCAGACATTTAGTTGGTGATTCGAAAAGGGGAGTTCTGTATGCGTCAGACATGGGAAAAAATTGCATCTGGCAGGTTAACCTTAAAAACGACAGGGTGCGTTTTTTTGTTAAAACTGATAAAAAACCTAATACTATAGATCTTAGCAATGATGGAAGGATTCTTTTTGTTTCCTGCCGTGGTGCTAACAATCCAAAATCCTATTACTTGCCAGGTCCGGAATGGGGATCTGTACTATTAATAGACACTTCTTCAGGAAAGTTACTTGATGCAATTGTTGGCGGAAATCAATGCACTGCTCTCGATATCTCTAAAGATGGAAATTTGCTGGCATTTTCAGATTTTCTTGATAACAGGATAAGGATTTATAGAATCCCTTCTTATGATGTTCTGATAAGAGGCGGCGGAGGAAGAGGGGAAAAACACTTGAAAGATCTTTTAAAACAGTAGTTAAGGCATCAGATATCTTTTCGTTTGAGGCAGGACATATCTCTTATATTTATATTTTAAAAAATAGAATTAATAGAAATTACTAACATCAAGTGCCTTTAAATGATTTTTAGTAGATACTTTCAAGTAACTACTATTCTCACGGTAACTATTCTTAGCATTTTTCCTGTGAACTGTACCAGTACGACATCTGTCAAAGACACAGAACCGAAAATGGCATGTCAGATAATAAAAATGAAGGTCCCGCAGGCCTTATAATCCTTGACGTTCGCACCCGCGAAGAACATGAACGATCACGCATAAGTAATTCCGTCAACATCGATTTTTACGAAAATAATTTCAAGAGTAATGTATTAAAACTTGATAGGAAGAAAACTTATATCGTTTATTGCTTGACCGGGCAGAGAAGTTCTGAAGCTATCCATGCGATGAAAGAAGCTGGTTTTAAAAGACTATATAAGTTAAAAGGCGGCATTCTCAGATGGAAATCTGAAGGCTTACCCCTTGAAGAGTAATTACTTCTTAATTGTAAGCCGTCATACATTTAAGCATTCTGACATTTTCTTATGGTATTATGCTTTAAGCTAAAATTGAGGAGGTGTAGACATGGTACATCATACAGGTATATCAAACGAGCTTCTGGAAATGCTTAATACAGCTATCAGTCGCGAACTTCAGGTGTCAATCCAGTACATGTGGCAGCATGTGATGTGGAAAGGCACAAAAGCATTTGCAGTTAAGGACGAACTCAAGAAAATTGCTATTACAGAAATGAAGCATGCTGAAAAGATTGCTGAAAGATTAGCTTATTTGGGGGGCATTCCGACAACCAAACCTGAACCGATATTTGTGGGAGAGAGCTTAAGAGAAATGATAGAAAGAGATAAGATGGATGAGGAAGGGGCTATCAAGCTTTACCGGGAAATTATATCGAGAGCGAGAAACGAGGGAGATGAAGTTACCGAACAGCTTTTTAAAGAAATTCTTGCTGATGAAGAAGAGCACCACGATACCTTCGTAAGCTTGCTTGAAGAGATTTAGGTAGGTTTGGAAAAGCCCACCCCGGCGCCGTGCGGCGCCGGGGTGGGCTTTCTTAAGAAAAACCCTTTAAGGAAAGAGTCTTGAAATCTCATTTTTTAAACATAATCACTACCTATGGAGTATGGGCATTTTTTATTTCCACAATGTTAGAAAGTCTCGGAATTCCAGGGGCTACTATCATACTTGAGCTTGGAGCTGGACCGCTAATTGTTTTTAAAGGAGTAAATTTTATTTTTATATTTTTTATTTCAGTAATTGGTCTCGTAACTGGTAGCGTTATTTCTTATGTTCTCGGATATTACGGGCGTGATATTGTTGATAAACTTTTAACCGAATCAGCGAGAGAGAAACGACAGGAAGCAAGAGAGTCTGTGGAAAAGTTTTTTGGAAAGTATGGGGCATTAGCAGTATTTTTAGCTCAGCTTTTCGGTCCTACAAGGACCTGGGGATCATATCCAGCAGGTTATTATCGGATAAACTTTGTCAAGTTTTTGATTTTTACACTGCTTGGTGGTTCGGTATATTGTCTCGCAGTAATTTTGTTAAGTATCTTCTACGCTACAACTGCCAGAGAGATAGCGCACCAGCTTAGTTCATATCTTAAAATACCATTGTGGACCCTCATTCCTCTGGCAATTTTAATATTTCTTGCTTTTGGAATACTCTCGGCAAGAGTTCTTTTTGGTTATATGAAAAAGCAATGAATGTTTGGTGAAAATGTTATGAAATCCTATAGGATTTATAGTTAATTCCCGATAAAATATTGGCAGGTTAAAGTCGTCGGGAGGAATGCCATTAATGTGGCTGCTTTTTTTAGCCGGTTTGATGACCGGATTTCACTGTCTATCAATGTGCGGAAACCTGGTAATCGGCTATTCATTGAGATTGAATAAGCTAATGACCTGGAGGAACCACTTTTTATATAACCTTTCAAGATTGTTTTCCTATACCTTCACAGGTGCACTTCTCGGCTTACTCGGTAAAGCTCTAAATTTAGCTGCCTATGGAGGAACTGCCAGCATTGCTGCAGGTATTTTTATGGTGTTTTTAGGTTTGAAGCTTCTCGGCCTCTTAAAGCCAGGGAAATTTATTTCCCTTCCTGGTTCAATGTTTTTGAAAAATAAAATCTTTAATCTTACAGAAAGCATAAGAAGATTTACTAAAAATACCAATATCAAATACCTTCCTGAGATGGCTTTTGGTTCGATTTCTGGATTTATGCCATGCGCTCCCTTGCAGGCAGCTCAAATTTACGCCGCAGGAACGGGGAATCTATTTCAAGGAGCGCTGGCGATGTTTGTTTTTGGGTTAGGAACAATACCTATGCTTTTTTCCTATGGAACCCTTGCAGGGAAGCTTTCTCATACGTTTAGAAGCAAATTAGCAATTGTATCAGCGGTCATCGTTATTGTACTAGGCCTGGTAATGTTAAACCGAGGACTGACTCTAACAGGTGCCCCCGTGAATGCCGCAAAATTGAAAGGACTAATCTTAAATACTTTTCCTGGTGGTAGTAATGGTACTGATACCAGTGTGAATATGAGAATTGAGAATATTCAGTATATCCCATCTGTCGTCCGGGTGGCAGAAAATAAGCCTTCCAGGTTGATCATTTTCAGAAACGAGGACAACATTTGTTCTAACGAGATCGTATTTCCAGAGATTGGAGTCAGGGTGGCTCTCAAACCTTTTACGGAAACAGTAGTTGAACTTCCTCCTTTAAAAG
>CALIRS010000044.1 GCA_938042205.1 uncultured bacterium
GACTTTTCAGAAATCGATGCTTTTTGAACATATGACCGTTTATGAAAATGTGCTGGTGATTTCAGAAAACGTACCTGGGATAAAGAATGTGCGATATGAATCTCCTGAAGAAGTTGCTATGAACGCACTTCAAAAGGTAAAACTATTTCATAAAAAAGACCTCGATGTTTCTTTGCTTGGACCAGGCGAACGACATTTACTTGAAATAGCGAGAGCACTGGCTCTTTCTCCATCACTGCTTTTGCTTGATGAACCGGCAGCTGGATTAAATGATGAGGAGACAAAGCAGTTAGGTTCGGTATTAAATGAGATTAGAGAAGAAGGAATTTGCATTTTACTTGTGGAGCACGACATGAAGTTTGTAATGAATATATCAGATGAAGTTCTCGTAATGCACGAAGGACGAAAGATTGCCGAAGGTCCACCTCTTTTGATTCAGGAAGATGACGCGGTAATCGAAGCTTACCTTGGAACAGGTATTCATGGGGAGAGAACTTGAAAGAGGTGGTCGCGAAATGACTTCTTCAAAATACTTAAAAAATTCCGAACCAGTAGTTCTCGAGCTTAAAAATTTTAGAGCCGGATACAACCATGTTTCGGCAGTTAAAGAATTAAATCTTATTGTTAAAAGGGGAGAAATGGTTGCCATTCTGGGACCGAATGGTTCAGGGAAGACCACGCTTTTAAGGGCAATAGGGGGTCTTAAGCCTCCAGAAGTGACCGGTGAAATTATTTATGAGGGAAGACAAATTAATCGGTGGTCAGCTGAAAGAAGAGCCCGTGAGGGAATTTCTCTTGTTCTTGAAGGCAGGAGAATCTTTCCTGGCCTTTTAGTAGAGGAGAATTTACTTCTTGGTGGTTATTCTAAGATCAGGAAGATGGGGAAGGCATGGTTAAGGAAAAGGTTTAAAAAGATTTTTGAAATGTTTCCGGTGCTTGAAAAAAAACTTAAAGAAACAGCAGGTTCGCTGTCAGGTGGTGAGCAGCAGATGCTTGCAATTGCAAAGGCCCTCATCCCGGAGCCACGATTTTTACTGCTTGATGAACCAAGTTTTGGATTGGGGCCGAAAGTAATTAAAGTAATATTTGATGCTGTCCAGGAACTTCGACGGGAAGAAAATCTCACCGGAATTATTGTTGAACAAGATGCTTTATTAGCTCTTAAGTATTCTGATAAAGCAATAGTAATGTCTGCTGGTAATGTGATGTTATCAGGAACTTCTGATGAATTAATGAATGACAGAAGAATACTTTCAATTTATTTGGGAGGGGAACACAGGTGAGTATCTGGAGCCCTGAGTATGAAACAATGCCCGAGGAGCAACTTAGAGAACTTCAACTGAAAAGGCTTAGATGGGTAGCTCACTGGGTTTATGAAAGACTTTCGTTTTATCGTAAAAAGTTTGATGAAGTAAAGCTTAGACCTGAAGACATCACTTCACTGGAAGATTTAAAGAACCTGCCATTTATTTCAAAGGATGAGCTTCGTAAGAATTATCCATTCGGAATGTTTGCTGTACCTCTTGATAATGTAGTGAGGATTCATTCTTCTTCAGGAACTACCGGGAAACCGGTGGTGGTGGGATATACGCGGGGTGATCTAAATACCTGGAGTGAGGTGGTGGCAAGGATCGCTTCTGCTGCAGGTGTGAAGAAAGGCGATATTTGCCAGATAGCTTTTGGATATGGGCTTTTTACTGGCGGTTTTGGTCTTCATTACGGGCTTGAGCGTATTGGAGCCACCGTGATTCCTGTATCAGCGGGTCAAACTGAACGTCAAATTAATATCATGATGGATTTCGGCTCTACGGTTCTCGTTTGCACACCTTCGTACGCTTTGCATCTCGCGGAAGTAGCAGAAGGAATGGGAGTTAAAAAGGGAGATTTAAGACTCAGAGTAGGGCTGTTTGGTGCAGAACCATGGTCCGAGAATATGAGAAGGGAGATCGAAGAACGTCTGGGAATTTTTGCCACTGACAATTATGGTCTCACTGAGGTAATTGGACCCGGAATTGCTGGAGAATGTCAGGAACGGAATGGACTCCATATCAATGAAGATCATTTCTTAGTAGAGGTAATTAATCCAGATACTGGTGAAGCCGTTGAAATGGGAGAATCAGGCGAGCTTGTTTTTACCAGCCTTACTAGGGAGGCTTTTCCAGTAATAAGATTTAGAACACGGGACCTTTCACGGTTGATACCGGGATCCTGCCCATGTGGCAGAACTTTTGTCAGAATGGAGCGGGTGAAGGGGCGTACTGATGACATGATAATTGTTAGAGGTGTAAATATCTTTCCATCTCAGGTTGAAAGCGCTTTGCTCGAAATTGAAGGAGTTGAACCTCATTTTCAGATTGTAGTTGACAAAAAAGGGCATCTGGATGAGCTTGAAGTGCGGGTTGAAGTTGAAGAAGCATTTTTCCCTGACGCTATGAGAAAGCTTGTTGAGTTTCAAAAAAAGGTAGAAGATAAGCTGATGGCATCTCTTGGCGTCAGGACGAAAGTAACTTTGGTAGAACCACGTACTATAGGGAGGACAGCCGGAAAAGCAAAGCGTGTGATTGATAAAAGGATGTATTAAGCCTGTCCGCACCTCGAAGAGGTGCGGACAGGCTTTTATTGAACTTTAAAAATATCAAAACTATGATTAATCAAAATTATTTAATATTTATTTGAAGGGTGATAAATATGTACTGGCAACCAGAAATAGAAACACTACCCCGCACAGAGATAAAGAATATACAGAAGGATAGACTGGCAAAAATTCTTGAGTACTGTTACCAGAAAATACCGTTTTATCGGGAAAAATTTGACGAAGAAGGAGTAAAACCATCTGATTTCGAGCACCTTGAAGATATCACAAAATTTCCATTTACGGTTAAAGATGACTTGAGGAAGGCTTATCCCTATAAAATGTTTGCAGTTCCTTTAAAAGAAATCGTGCGTGTTCACGCTTCTTCAGGTACTACAGGTCAAATAACTGTTGTCGGTTACACCAAAAATGACATTGAAGTCTGGTCTGAACTTATGGCAAGGACTTTAGTAGCCTGTGGTGTTACTGAAGATGATGTCGTCCAGAACGCTTATGGATATGGCCTGTTCACTGGAGGTCTCGGGTTTCATTATGGCGCTGAAAGAGTTGGTGCTACCGTTATTCCCATATCCGGGGGAAATACAAAACGCCAGGTTCAGATAATGAAAGATTTTGGAACAACTATTCTGACATGCACCCCTTCTTACAGCCTTTATGTAGCGGAGGTGGCTGAAGAAGAAGGTGTTGACCTTAAAAAGCTTAATTTGAAAGCGGGCATCTTTGGAGCAGAACCGTGGTCTGAAAATATGCGATCCGAAATTGAAGAGAGGCTTAACCTTGATGCCCGTGACATTTATGGTCTTTCAGAAGTTATCGGACCGGGTGTTTCTGTTGAGTGCGAAGCTAAAGATGGCTTGCATATATTTGAAGATCATTTCTTTGTAGAAATCATTGATCCCGAAACGGGAGAACAAAAGCCTTATGGTGAAAGAGGAGAACTTGTTATTACCACTCTCACCAAAGAAGGTATCCCGGTTGTCAGATACCGGACGAGGGATCTTACAGTACTCAACCCGGAACCATGTAGCTGCGGTAGACATTTTGTGAGAATGGCAAAAGTTACTGGGAGAGCTGATGATATGTTGATTATCAGAGGAGTCAATGTGTTCCCCTCTCAGATTGAAGAAATATTAATGCAAATTGAGGGAGTGGAACCACATTATCAGATTCTCGTCTATCGAGAAGACCACCTTGATGTTCTCGAAGTGCAAGTAGAGGTAAATGAAAAAATATTTTCAGATGAAGTAAAAAGACTTCTGGAAATTGAAAGTAAAATCAAACAAGAAATTCAGTCTGCACTTGGTGTTTCCAGTAAAGTGAAATTAGTTGAGCCAAAGACTATCGCTCGTTCTGAGGGAAAAGCAAAGCGTGTTATTGATCAAAGAGTCATCTAATATTCCCAGACTAAGATGAGGAGGAACAGGAAATGTTTGTCAAACAGGTTTCTGTTTTTTTAGAAAATAAAGAAGGAAGACTTTATGAAGTTTGCCATGTTCTTGGAGATGCTGGAATAAATATCCGCGCTTTGTGCATCGCAGAGACAGCAGATTATGGTGTAGTGCGTATGATCGTCAGTGATCCTGAAAAAGCAATTTCAGTCCTGAGGAACTCTGGCTTTACGGTTTCAGAAACTGATGTGCTGGCAGTGGTGGTTCCGGACAAACCTGGGGGTCTTGCACAAGTGCTAAGAATTCTCAAAGACGCCATGATTAATGTGGAATATCTTTACTGCTTTATTGAGCCAGGAACTGATAGAGCGATTGATATCATGAGAGTTGAAAATACCGAGGCTGCAATAAATGTATTAAAGGATGGAAACGTGGAAATATTAACACCAGCTGAGGTTTACGGAATCTGAGTTGTCACTAATATTTATAAAGAGAATTGACAAATACGATGCCAGTGCTATTGAAGCTGCCTTTAATGAATTTCTTGTTCAACTTGAACCGGACCTATTAAAAGAAAAAAGAGTTCTTCTAAAACCTAATCTCTTGTTAAAAAAGCAGCCAGAGGC
>CALIRS010000045.1 GCA_938042205.1 uncultured bacterium
TCTTAAAAAACTTAAAAAATCGTGCCGTAACTGCGGTAAATTATTAAAACTTGACTGGAGCGTTTGTCCTTATTGCAAAGCAGAGCAGTAAGATTTTTAAAATTGTGTTTTAGTATACTCGAATCATATTTGGAGGCGGTAGGTTTTGGAAAGAACGTTTGTAATGATCAAGCCTGATGGGGTGAAAAAAGGACTGGTGGGTGAAATAGTCTCACGGTTTGAAAAAAGAGGGCTTGAGATAGAAAAATTAGTTAAAAAAGAACTTAGCAGGGAAGAAGCGGAAAAGCTTTACTCCATCCACCAGGGGAAACCATTTTTTAATGATCTAGTAGAATATGTTACTTCAGGTCCGGTGGTCATAATGGTAGTTTCAGGTAATTCAGCGATTTCTATTGTTAGAAAAATGCTCGGGGCGACCAATCCAGCTGAAGCAGAACCGGGCACAATTAGGGGAGATTTTGCAACAGATATCTCAGAAAATATTATTCACGGCAGCGATTCTGAAGAAACAGCGATCCGCGAAATCTCAATATTCTTCTAACGAGGCTCAGAACTCGAATCTTGTTTTCTCAATTAGAGACCTGACCTCAAAATCCAAAAAACACCTGAAGCGCTAAAAAATATTTGACAAAGCGACCTTTAAGTATTAATTTAATCGGCTATACCTGAATGAGGAGGTTTCCTTGGTCAGGACCTTCGAGGGTGGCGTACATCCTTATTATTATAAAGAGCTTGTTAGAGATAAAAACATAATTAAAGCTGAGATACCATCGCGCCTGGTGATGGTTCTTTCCCAGCATGTCGGTGCCCCATCAAATCCCCTGGTTAAAGTAAAAGATAAAGTAAAAAGAGGCCAAAAGATAGCGGAAGCGCAAGGCTTTGTATCTGCCAATCTTCATTCTCCGGTGGAGGGCACTGTTGTGGCAATCAAACCTTCCTTTGTTTGTTCAGGTGCAAAGAATCCATCTATTGTCATCGAAGTGGAAGGTTTAGGCGAAGAGGAAAGAATGGAAGTAAAGGAAAATCCCACTCCTCAAGAAATAAAAGATGCGGTTAAAGAAGCAGGAATAGTTGGTCTCGGAGGAGCCGCTTTTCCAACGCATGTAAAACTTTCTCCACCTCCTGAATGTCCAATTGATACCATTATCATTAACGGATGTGAGTGCGAACCTTATCTTTCAGTGGACTTCAGGATAATGGTTGAATATCCGCGAGAGGTTCTTGAGGGTGTTCAGTTAATAAAAGAAGCGGTTGGTGGCAATAGGACAGTTATTGCTATAGAAGATAATAAGCCTGAAGCAGTAGAAGCCATAAAAAGAGAAATTTCAAATTTTGATGGAATTGAGGTAAGTGTGCTTCACACTAAATATCCCCAGGGGTCAGAAAAACACTTAATTAAAGTTATAACTGGAAGAGAGGTTCCTTCTGGTGGACTTCCTTTCCATGTCGGGGTTCTTGTCCAGAATGTGCAGACTGCTCTGGCGATAAAAAGAGCGGTTAAAGATGGTATTCCGCTTTATGAAAGAGTGATTTCTGTAACCGGTCAGGCGATAAGAAGCCCCAGGAATTTCATAGTTCCTGTAGGAATGCTCGCTTCTGACATCCTGGAACAAGCAGGAGGTCTCAAACAAAATGCTGCAAAAGTAATATTTGGAGGACCGATGACCGGAATGGCTATCGGTTCTCTTGATGTTCCTGTTATGAAAGGGACTTCAGGGATTGTGGCTCTCCCGAAGGATGCAGTGGAACCATATCCGGAGACAGACGTGTGCATTCGCTGTGGTCGCTGTATTGAAGCCTGTCCAGCAAGGATCATGCCCAATCACCTTGGAACATTTGGACGGTTAGGAATGGTTGAACGCGCGCTGGACTACAATCTCATGGATTGTATTGAATGCGGTGCCTGCGCTTATATCTGTCCTGCAAGAAGAAATCTTCTTCAGTATATAAGGTATGCAAAAGCAAAATCCCGGGAACTGAGTAAGAAATAAAGGTTAAAAATGGCTGAAAAGGAAAACGAAAAAAAAGAATCTGAAAAAAGCTATCAGGAACAAAGATTTAAATTATTTGTATCTTCATCTCCACACATAAGAGATAAAGATACTACCCAGAATATTATGCTAACTGTGATTCTAGCGGTAATCCCCATTGCAATTTATGACATTTACCTTTTTGGCTGGTTTGCAGCAAGAGCTTTTTTCTGGGCAATTTCAGGAGCGTTGTTAACAGAGGCTTTAATCCAGAGGTTAAAAAAATCACCGCTGACGATAACCGATGGTTCTGCTATTTTAACTGGCATGTTGCTGGCAATGTGTCTGCCTCCCAGGGTGCCTTTCTGGATAAGCTTTGTTGGTGGGGTAGTGGCTATTGGTTTAGGCAAACAGGTATATGGAGGTCTCGGTCATAACATTTTTAATCCAGCTCTGGTCGGAAGAACGTTTCTTCTATTATCCTGGGCAGGTCACATTACAAAAGATTATTATGAAAAATTTAGTGTTGATACCGTGACTGGAGCAAGTCCTTTATTTATTGCAAAGCAATATTATCTTGGAGAAATTAAAGTGGATTTAACTCAGTTTTATCAGGTTCACCTTTTTAAAAATACCTATGGTTCAATGGGAGAAGTGTCAGTGATACTTATTCTTTTAGGGTTGGTTATTCTCCTTTTTAGAAGGATTATCGACTGGACAATTCCGGTCAGTTATGTGGGCACAGTTTTTCTGTTAACAATTGCTGCTGGCAGGGATCCTGTATTTTACACTATCACTGGCGGTCTTCTTTTTGGAGCGGTTTTTATGGCTACTGATTACGTGACGTCACCGCTGACGAGGAGAGGAAAGTTGATTTTTGGTTTCGGTTGTGGACTTTTTACTTTTCTGATGAGAATCTATTCTAACTCACAGGAAGCTGTAGCTTATTCAATTCTATTGATGAATGCTTTAACACCAGTTATTGACAATTACACCTTGCCCAGGAAGTTTGGAGCAGTGAAACAAACATGAACGAACTTGTAAAGAAAATTATTAAATATGGCCTCACACTCTTTGTTTTCACAGCGATTGCATCAGGAGCACTGGCTTTTACGTATGCAGCTACAAAAGACCGTATCGAACGACAGAAATTTTTAGAAAAAGTGAAGGGGGCTTTAAAGGCATTTCCTGAAGCAAAATCTTCGAAGTGGATAAAAGAAAGAAAAGATTTATTGAAAAAGACAGTTAAGAAATTTCCAGAGGCAGCTACAGTCTTCGAAGTCCAAGAAAATGGAAAAATACTCGGTTTTGTGGTTGAAGTACTGCCAAAAGGATATGGCGGTCCTGTAAGTACCATGGTAGGAATTTCTCTAAAAGGTGAGGTAACAGGTTTAAAAGTGGTTGACCATAAAGAGACCCCTGGTCTTGGATCTGAAGTGGTAGAAAATCTGAAATTTCTGGAAAAGTTCATCGGGAAAAAGCCGGATGATCCTGTAAAGCTTGGGAAGGACGTTGACGCAGTCTCAGGAGCGACTATTTCTTCAAGAGCGATAACCAATGCGGTAAGGCAGGGGCTTGACATCTATCAGAATATCCTTAAAAAAGGTGAGTAGTCATGAGTTTAAGACGCTTGTTACATGAATTTAGTAAAGGCGTGATTCGTGAAAATACTCTTCTTGTGAGCATGATTGGTTTATGCTCTGCGCTGGCTGTCTCTACCAAGATGGAAAATGGAATCTATCTTGGAGTAGCAGCAACTTTTGTTACTGTGTCTTCTGAAATTCTAGTGAGCATATTTAGAAAGGTAATCCCTGTGGAGATTCGAATACCAATCTTTATAGTGGTTATAGCTTCTTTCGTAACTATAGTG
>CALIRS010000046.1 GCA_938042205.1 uncultured bacterium
GCAAAATCTATGGGTTACAACCTTCATCAAATTCTAATTGTTGCTTCTTTAATAGAAAGAGAAACAAAAATTCCTGAAGAAAGAAAAATTGTCGCTTCCGTGATTTACAATCGCCTGAAGAAAGGAATGAAACTTCAGGTGGATGCTACTGTTCAATATGCTTTGGGGGAACAAAAGAAAGTGTTAACTTTTGAGGATTTAAAAGTTAATTCTAAATACAATACCTATTTGTATCCAGGTTTACCTCCAGGTCCTATCTGTAATCCCGGCAGGGACTCAATAATAGCCGCAGCCAATCCCGCAAAGACTGATTTCCTTTACTATGTACTCATTACAAAAGATGGGAAACACGAGTTTGCTACCAATTATAACGATTTCTTAAAGGCTAAGAGGAAATATAAAGAGGATGTTCAGCAAGAGTGAAAAATCAAAAGAAGAGAATATAAAATAAAAAAATGTTAGGCTTTCTGGCACCTGATTATTTAGCAGAAAGAATTACTGATATCAGCTTAGATTTCCTTTCTAAGAATGAAATCAGAAACCTGATTATCGATCTTGATAACACTTTAGCGAAGAGGGATGCTGATTTCCTCGAAGGCGATTGTTACCGATGGCTTAAAGAGGCAAAAAGAAAAGGTTTTAACTTAATGATCGTTTCAAATAACTGGCAGCTCAGGGCAAATCGAGCATTGCTTGACCTGAGCAATGAGGTTGAAGTAATAGCACCGGCGGGTAAACCTTTTTTAAAAAGGTTGAAAAAGGGAATTAAAAGAATGAATTTCGACCGCAATTTTACAGTATTCATTGGTGATCAAGTGTTCACAGACATATTGGGGGCAAAAAGATTAGGGGTAAAGTCGATTCTGGTACTTCCACTCTCAAGTTATGACTTGCCTCATACTAGGTTTTTAAGAAAGATTGAAAAGAAATTAATTAGCAGATGGATTGAAAAAGGAAAAACTCAAAAACTTTTGGGAAGTGATTATAAAGTTCAATGAAGTACCGTTTCGGACTTCTTGGGAAAAAACTTGCTCATAGCCTTTCTAAGATAATTATGGAAGAGTTTTTCGACGAGTCAGGCATTTCTGGGGAATATTTACTGATAGAACTTAAAGACCATAAATCTTTTTGTAGATTTGCCAGTAACGCGTTAAAAGAAAAGGTGTTTGATGGCTTTAATGTAACAGTTCCATATAAAGAATGGGCATTTTCAATTTCTAAAAGGAAGAAAGAAGAGACAGAAAAAACGGGTTCTGCAAACGTGTTGTATCTTGAAAATAATGAGATAGTTGGTGCAAATACAGATGTATATGGCTTTGTTAAATCTTTAACAAATAACTTTCCAGATATTAAGGTTGGGAGAGCTCTTGTTGTAGGTGCAGGTGGCGCGGCTAGAGCGGTGATTTATGGATTATCAATGATTGGTGTTGGTGAAATAGTAGTTGTCTCACGCACTGTTGAAAAGGCTTTAAATCTGAAAAACTTTTTTTCTGAGAAATTAAACGTTCCTTTAGCTGTTAAAAATATGAAAGAGGTTGAAGAAAATGATGGTAAATTTGACTTAATTGTGAACGCTACACCAGTTGGGATGTTTCCAGAATCAGATATGAGCCCTTTATCAGAAAAGATACTTAATCGGATTTCTGATAGAGGGATAGTTTTTGACCTAATTTATAATCCAATTAAGACAAAGTTGTTGAGAATTTGCGAACAGAGGTCGATAAATACGTTGAATGGATTGGAGATGCTTGTGCTACAGGCAGCAGAGTCCTTCAGGATATGGACTGGGATATATCCACATACGGAGAAAGCATTTAAGAAGGCTTACAAGGTGCTGAAATGAAAAACGTAAAAGCTTTTGGAAAAGCACTGATAAGAGCAGGGATAATTACTTCAGAACAGCTAAAAGAAGCTCTCTCTGAGCTTGATGGAGGGTCTTTACCAAAAGTTCTGGCTGACAAGGGGTTTGCGTCTGAGACTGATATTGCCAGAACTCTGGCAGAAGCGGCAGGTCTGGAGTATGTTGATCTGAGCAGTTACGAAATAGACCCCAATGCAGCCACTTTTCTATCTGAAGAAGTAATGCGCAAATACAATGTTATTCCTATAAAGATGGAAAAAAAGAAACTTACTGTCGCTGTATCAGACCCCTCAAATATTTTCGCCATAGATGACTTAAAGATAATTACAGGCATTGAAGTGGAGCCGGTAGTGGCAAATGAGTCAGATATTATTAATGCAATCAATCAATATTCAAGAATAGACAAAGAGGTTGAGGAATTAGCTAGTCTTGAGGAAGAATCTGAAGAATTACCGGTGACTACGATTGCAGAAGAGGCTGAATCAGAAGAAGCCCCTATTGTAAAACTCGTAAATGTGATTCTTTCAGAAGCGGTTCGTTCCAGGAGTGCCGATATTCACATTGAGCCTCAGGATAGAGATATCAGAGTAAGATATCGCATAGATGGGGTGCTGCACGATGTGATGAGATCTCCTAAATCTGCCCAGATGGTAATGTCAACAAGAATAAAAATAATGGCAAATCTGGATATTGCTGAGAAAAGGTTACCGCAAGACGGACGTTTCAGCCTTGTTATAGATGGAAAGCCAGTTGATTTCCGGGTGGCAACCCTTCCAACAATTCACGGCGAAAAAATTGTACTTAGAATACTTGAGAAAGAAAGTATCATGATACCACTTGAAGAACTTGGTTTTCTCCCTGACACTTTAGAAAAATATAAGAAATCACTTACAAAACCTTATGGAGCCATTTTTGTATGTGGTCCCACTGGAAGCGGGAAAACAACCACTCTTTACGCAGCTTTAAATGTGGTGAATTCTGTAGAAAAGAATATCATTACCGTCGAGGATCCAGTAGAATACAGGCTTGCAGGGTGTAACCAGGTTCAGGTAAATCCGAAGGCTGGGTTGACATTCGCTTCTGCTCTTCGTTCAATACTTCGTAATGATCCGGATATAGTAATGATAGGAGAAATAAGAGACAAAGAAACAGCTCTCATTGCAGTGGAATCAGCGCTTACGGGTCATTTAGTTCTATCAACACTTCATACAAATGATGCGCCAAGTGCGATTACCAGATTAACGGAGATGGGCATCGAACCCTTTCTAACAGCGTCTGCGATTGACTGCGTGATTGCTCAAAGACTGGCACGAAGGCTTTGTAATAAATGCAAGGAAGTTTATAAGCCAGATAAAGATTTTCTTAAGTCTGCCGGCTATTGTGACGAAGATATTGAGAGAATAGAAACCTTATATAAGGCAAAAGGGTGCGATTACTGTTCTAATACAGGTTATCGTGGGAGAACTGGTATTTTTGAGTTGATGCTAATGAGTGAGGAAATTAAAGCATTAACTATTGAAAGGGCTTCATCCGAGGAAATAACCAAAGTTGCCAGAAAACAAGGAATGACATCGTTAAAGGAAGCTGGGTTGAGAAAGGCTTTGGCCGGAGAAACTTCGGTAGAAGAGGTCTTGAGAGTTGTAGTTTAAGTGGAATAATTATTTCTTAAAAGAGTGAAGATAGAAAGGAAGGGTAAGGATGTTTGAAGAGAAAAAGGACGATTGGGATTTAAGCGGAACAATCGGGAATTTCGACCTCGATGAAGATTTTGGCGTACTTGAATCCGGCGATTTT
>CALIRS010000047.1 GCA_938042205.1 uncultured bacterium
GGCTCGTATTAAGGTCCAAAGTGCGAGGGATGGATTTTTGCTCGCGTATATCCTGCCTGATTTTGGAACCCCAGACAAACTCAGACCAGGAGACAATGTACATGTGGTTCCTGATGAACAAAAACTTTAAAAATCAAATGAATTTCTTAAGCCTACAGTTCTTCATACGTCTTTTCATCCTTCTTGCTCTTCCTCTCTTTTTTGTAGGTTGCTTTACAGCTTCCCCCGATGACGACCGCATGCCACAAGGCCGTCCAGCTAGTTGGGAATACAGCTTGCCTGGAGGATTTGATCGTGGAATGAGATAGGTTTATAACTTTATCCAACTTTATTGGATATGGTTGATGTGGCTCCTTCGAAGTTATTTTTAATTGCCACTCCCATCGGTAACCTCTCGGATCTTTCGCATAGAGCTATTGAAGTCTTGAATCAATGCGACTTAATTGCTTGTGAAGATACTCGGGTAACCGCCAAATTATTGTCGAATTTTTCAATTCGGAAAAAACTTCTTTCTTATCGCGAAGAAAATGAAAGAAAACAAACAGAAGTTATTGCCGAGCAGATTAGTCAAGGTGCAAATGTCGCCCTGCTATCAGACGCAGGATACCCGGGAATAAGTGATCCTGGATTTCGGCTTGTAAGAGAATGTCACAGAACCGGCATCAAGGTAATCCCTATACCTGGACCCAATGCCGCACTCACAGCACTATCTGCATCAGGATTACCTACACATCAATTCTTATTTCTTGGTTTCTTGCCCAAAAAAACCACCGGCATTACGAAGATTTTTGAAAAATGGCAAGAGTTTGAAGGTTCGATCATTTTCTTTGAATCAAGACATAAAATCGTAAAAACTTTGGCACTAATGGAAGAATTTTTTGAAGCAGATCGACATATATGCATAGCTCGCGAATTGACGAAACTTCATGAATCAATCATCAGCGGACCCATCTCAGAAGCCATCTTGAGATTTAATCAAGAAAGTAAAAAAGGAGAATTCACTCTGGTCCTTGCCCCTAAGGGGTATTCAATATCGTAAAAGTGACCAAGATTGCAGTTATAGATCTTGGTTCAAATACTACCAAATTATTGATTGGTCGACTTTTGCCTGATCAATTAATCGAGACCAATTTTCAAAAAAGTATTCCTTGTCGAATTGCAACTACACTAAATGGAAATCAGGATTCAATTTTATCAACTCCTGAAATAGAAAGAATCGTAGATGTGGTGCAGGAACTCCTTGATGATGCTGTCTCTAATGTCTCAGATCAGATCTTTCTTGTTGGCACAGAAGCCTTAAGGAAAGCAGAAAACATAACTTTGCTACAAAGCAAAATTCAATCAGAAACAGGATTAAATCTTGTTGTTCTTTCTGGTAAAGAAGAGGCAACCGCAATAGCCCACGGTTTGTCCACTGACCCGAATATAAGGCAGTTGAAAGATTTTTATGCTTTTGACCTTGGAGGCGGCAGTCTTGAGTTAATCAAGTTTTCTCAATCAGGTCTTCATTCGTTCCACAGTTTAGCACTGGGTTCAGTCACCCTTTGCAATAAATTTATAAAAAACCCTCATGCTCCGCTTCAAGCAAAGGAAGCAAGGAACTTGAGAATTTTCATAGCAGATGAAATTCGAAAAAAATTCGATAGTGAAATCAATTGTAAAGCACTCGTGGGATGTGGTGGTTCATTAGTGCACGCAAGAATGCTTTTCCCAGGCAGAAATAAAGCAATTCTGCCCCGATCACATTTCGAAGAATTATCAAGTCGAGTATGTTCCCTAAACTATGAAGAAAGAAGGATACAGTACAAAGAGCTGCCCGCTGACAGGCTCGACATCATACCAACTGCTCTTCAAACAATTCTCGAGATTTTTGATATCATGGGGGTCAGTCAACTTACTCACTCTTTCCACAACCTGAGATATGGAATCATAAGTTTATCAAGGCTCTCCAGTAAGGGAGAGAACTTGAAAACCATACTCAGGAATGGTTGAGTTCCCGTCAAAGGGAAGGTTGCTCAAAGAGCATATTGATTGCATCCACTTTTGAGGATACGGAACTTCAAGCGATTCATTTGTAAAATTAAAAATAAGCAAAATCTCATCTTTTTTGACGGGACATTTTATTTCGAGGGCGATAATTCCTTCAGGGCAATATTTCAGTTCATCATATTGAAAATCTGAAATTTCCCTTGGACGTAAAAGCTGACCATTCTCTGACAACCGGAAACTAATTACTTCACTGATTTGTCTGCTTAACGCCGAGTAAGTTTTTAAATCATCATAATTAAGGGCATTGAGGTCACCCCTCAAATATGTATTCCTGACACCCTTTTTGTGACGCATAAAATCTTGTCCAGCGGAAATCATGGGGATTCCCGGGGAAAGAAGAAGGATTATTAGAGCAAGCCTGTTCCTTGCAATCAAACTGGCGGGAAAGTCTTTCCCTAAAAACTGATTTACATCACATATTCGGTCTAAAAATGAATAATCATCGTGTGATTCAATGTAGTTAACTGACTGCCAGGGACACTTTTGACAATCAAGTTGTCCACGCAATAATGCCACAACTTTATCTTTTTCCAGACCGTGGTTGATCAAGGAAAAAACGGATTCCCGGCATTGATCACTCCAAAGTGAAAAATTAGTCTCTGAGATTTTTTCTGATAGCCTCCCACGAAAGCTCCAAGGTTCGGCAATTAAAATAATATTCGGCTTAATTTGTCTCAATTGACATTCGA
>CALIRS010000048.1 GCA_938042205.1 uncultured bacterium
ACAACCTGCTGCCCGCTTGAAGTAGTCCTGGCAGATTCATATCCTAGGTGATATTTTACATCCCCACTTCCATGGGCTCCGTCCGGAACAAAATTATCCGAGAATTCCCTGAAAATAAATTCATGGGATTTACCCATCACATTTGCGAGAACATTGAGACGCCCCCTGTGAGCCATGCCCATAACCATTTCCTCAACGCCTTCATCAGGGCATTTCTGGAAAATCGAATCCAGGGCAGTGATGAGACTTTCGCCACCTTCCAGGGAAAATCTCTTCTGTCCAACATAGCGGGTATGTAAAAAGTTTTCGAACTCTTCTGCCTGAATGATTTTGCGAAGAATTCTCAACTTTTCATCGTGCGGAAAGTTAGGCTGGTTATTGTTGGGCTCTATCTTAGACTGAATCCATCTTCTCTTCTCAGTTGCCTGTAAATGCAAGTATTCGACTCCTACATTGCCACAATAAGTAGTGTTGAGTCTTTCAAGGATCTCCCCGACCTTCATCCGCACACCACCTAAGTAATTTCCGGTAAAGTGAACCTCCTTCATATCGGTGGAGTCTAGGCCTAAGCGTTCAAGGCTAAGCCTCGGGTTTTCTTCAATTTCCTCCTTTAGTGGGTCGAAAGTACCCTGCGTATGGCCAATATCCCTGTATGAGTATATGGCACCATAGAGACGGGCATGCTTTTCCACCGCGTCATTCCGGTTAACAACCTCCACAGATGGTTTTTCTGCTGCCGAAACTTCAGAGATTGTCTCATTACCTTCATGTTCGGAACCTAGGTGGAAACCTTCAAAAAAAACACGCCATGTGTCATCCAAAGAATTAGGTTCTTTCAACCATTTCAGGTAGTTGGATTCGACTTCGTCGATATTCCAGCGGGTAGCAAAATTTAAATTTTCCATCTGTGACGAAGTATCTCTGTATTGCCTAAACTAATCGAAAACAAGGAAAAGAAGAAAAAAGTACGATGATTCGCTAATTTATAAAGGAAGTGGTTATTTTTGAAAAAGAATCGCTTGCTTAGAACATTTCAATTTCAGGAAATCTCCATAACTAATATCTGGAATCCAGGGGGCAATGACTTCCAGGACATTTGGATTTTTATGGAATTCAGGTTTGGTCGACGGGTGCGGCCAGTAGATGAAACCTTCATAAGAAGTAGAATCATTACCATCTTTTATTGGCTCAAGGATGCAGGTGTAAAAAGAAAAGTTTTCAGCCTGTAGGTCTGGGGACCATTTCACTTGCGAGAAGCTGAAGTCTGGTCGTTGCAAAACAAAAGAGTAGGGGGAGATATCCAGATTTAGACTGCCCAGGTAAAAATTACTCAGGTCCAGTCCTCTTTGCCGGAAGAGGGGTACTTGCATAGAAATTGTACCTGCAGGGAATCTCGAGTCTTTCGTTTTTCCGGATGCAACGCCATGACCTTTAACAAGTTTGGCAGAAACTCCCCCAAAGGTCATATGATGATCTCAGTCAAAATTAAGGGCAAAAACACTTAAAAAAACGATGACCTGTCCCACCGGCACCAATTCTGACCCTCACTTGATGAAGGCAACGAGGACAATGACCAACATAGGCATCGCCTCTTTTATTTTTGTAAATCCTTCCGTAGGCACCGCAATTTACATAATGTATTCCTAGAAAAGGTTTGGGGTTCCCTTTTCCCTCATTTGAAGGGGATGGGAAAGGACGGTTCACTTTGGCTCAAGCCTGCTTCCCTCAATTAACCCATTTACCCGCTTGGTCAAAAGATGTGCCTGAACCGACAAACCATCTTGCCCATCTATAACTTCAGAAACCCAAGTTTTGACTCTCTCCTCGATAAAATTAAGCCTTTTGCCTGCATCTGGTTCTTTGGCCAATGCAGTAAAGCTAGTCTGTAAATCACTTTGAGCTGCATCAGATTGCCCTAACATTTCCTGCATTGCCTGCAGGGACTTATGTAAGGCGTCAGAATTGAGCCCATTCTCCGCAACCTTGATTGGTTCCAAATATTTCTTGGCCGCTGGTTGTCTAATTTCAGGAGCAGAAGAGCTGGCTTTTTTAAATAACTTGAAGGAAGTATCACTTCCATTACTGCTGAATAACGGCTTTTCGTTGAATTTTAGCTTAGCAAGACCTTTCAGTTCCCGCCTTAGTTTTTTAAAACGCAGCCTAGAGTCCTCTTCCTGTTCGACAGTGATATTGCGAATCACATCGGCTTTCATAGTCGATTCAAGCTCAGAAATTTCCTCCAAAACAGTTAAGATTTTTTCTAAGACTGCCTCCTGCGTCTGTAAAAAGGATATCGCTGACTGCAGGTATTCTTCCAAGTTTTCAGCCGTTTTTAGAGGAACCTGATCCTCCGCAATCGGTAGCTTGGCACGAGTATTTTTAGAAATCCGAAGTCGCATAAAAAGAAAAATCTATCGCAAATCTGAAGGCAAAATCAAGCGGAAAGGGCGGCTCTTCCATGTTCCTGCAAAGAATATATTCCGGATCCAATCAATTGCTCCCCTTTGTAGATAGCGAGAACCTGACCAGGCGTAAGAGCCCGTTGAGGTTCTGAGAAGGTAATTCTGGCATTTTTTTCTCCCCGTGGCTCCAGGAATATTGGCGTAGATTCATCTCTGTATCTAGCTTTACCCAACAAATGAAGAGGTGACGATAAATCAATATCTGACAAAAAGGACAACTCGGAAACCTCATAAGTCCTTGCCCAGAGGGTCGATTCGTTCTCATTTTCAAAGGCTACGATCAATCGATTGGAATGCTGATCTTTTCCGGTGACCACATAGTTTTCATGATCAGTATTGGAGGGCACGCCTATCCCCCTTCTTTGACCAAGGGTATAACGGTGAAGTCCTTGGTGCTCTCCCACTTTTTTTCCATCAACGGTAACAATTTCACCAGGATTATCATCTATGAAATTCGAAAGGAATTCTGGCACTTTCACTTTTCCAAGAAAACAAATTCCCTGACTATCTTTCTTATCAGCTACAGCGAGTCCTATTTGCTTAGCTTTTTCACGAACCGTAGGTTTTGCAATGTCACCTAGCGGAAACCTGGCAAACTTCAGTTGATCTTTTGTGATACGGGCCAGGAAATAAGATTGATCCTTATTTTTATCACTTCCCTCCAATAGTTGTATTTCACCATCTGGTATTTCTACCCGTCGACAATAGTGACCTGTTGCAAGTGAAGAAAAGCCCTCTTCCTCCGCATACTTTTTCAGAGCACCAAATTTCATCTCTCGATTGCACAGAACATCAGGATTGGGAGTTATTCCAGACGCATATCCTTCAACCATGGGAGAGACCACACGTTGACGATAAAAATCCATAAAATTAACCACTCTGAATGGAATTCCCAATTGTGCAGAAACAGT
>CALIRS010000049.1 GCA_938042205.1 uncultured bacterium
TGATAAAGCTTTAAAAGAAGCCGCTGAAGACGCGGGTACTGAAGTAAGAGAGGGAGCAAAGGTGGTCAACGTTAACTTTAATGATTCCGGTCTTGCCTCAGGGGTTACATTTGAATCAAATGGATATACTTTCACTGAGAAGGCAAATTTTATTGTTATGGCATGTGGAGGGGGAACAAAGTTAGGTGTTCAGGCTTTAGGGATAAAACTTAGTGCTTATAAAGCGGTGGGTATTGCCATTCGCGCTTATTTTGAGAATGTTTCTGGAGTTGAAGATTATATGGAGATATATGCTGAAGATCGCTATTGGCCGGGAATGGGCTGGATATTTCCTCTTGCTGACAACACAGTAAATGCGGGCATTGGATATTATCTAAAAGATTCCCTTAAAAGAAGAGCAAGTCTGAATAAAAGCCTTTCTGTATTCAGGGAAGAAGGACCTTATTCCAGAAAAAAGTTCACGAAAGCAAAAATGATAGGCGAGGCCAGAGCACGTAAAATTTTTATGGGGGGCATAAAGAAAAAAGCATTTCAAAATGGAATATTCTTGGTAGGTGAAGCGGCAGGACTGGTAAACCCTTTCACCGGGGAAGGAATTGCACCTGCTATCAGGAGTGGTAAATGTGCTGCTGAAGTCATAATTTCTGCGTGTGAGAAGAACTCTGGCACTGAGGAGGTGCTTGAAAAGTATCAAACTAGATTAAACAGAGAATTTTATCGCTACTTTACAACCGGGTTAATGCTCAGGAAGGTAGCTTCCTCAAACTTTGTCACAAATACTCTTGTTAGGGTCATAAACTTAAATCCCAGACTTGGTGAGTTAAACCTGCGTTTCTGGGTAAAGGGATTTTAACCAAGCCTGCCGACGATATAATCTTCTGTTAATTTTTTCACAGGTTTTATAAAAACCTCGTTTGATTTTCCAAACTCAATAAGACGGGCTATCATATCTTCTCCGGCGAACAAAAAAGCGACATAGTCTGATATTCTGGCTGCTTGCTGCATATTGTGAGTGACAATAAGGATGGTATAGTTATTTTTCAATTGATACATTAAATCTTCAATCTTTAAAGTTGAGAAAGGATCAAGAGCACTGGCTGGCTCATCGAGAAGAATCACCTCCGGTTCAAGAGCTAAAGTTCTGGCAATGCAGAGTCTTTGCTGCTGTCCGCCTGAAAGATTTAAAGCTGATTTCCGGAGATCATTCTTGACTTCATCCCAGAGTGCTGCTAGCTTTAAACTCCTTTCGCAAATATCATTAAGCTTTTTTCGGTTCTTTACTCCAAAAATGCGTGGACCAAAAACGACATTGTCATAAATCGAACCTGGAAAAGGATTCGGTTTCTGGAAAACCATACCAATTTTTTTTCTAAGCTCAACTACATCGTATTTATCATTTAAGATATTAACTCCTTCAAAAATGATCTTTCCTTCCGCTCTCGCTTCAGGATTTTCCCGATAAAGGAGGTTTATTGATTTCAATACGGTCGTTTTTCCGCAACCTGATGGACCGATGAGAGCAGTGATACTATTCTTGTAGACCGGAAATGATACATCTGAAATTACTTTCTTTTTTCCATAGTAGAAACTGAAGTTTTCAAATTTGATGATTGGTTCAGTATTTTTTAAGGCACTATCTTTTTGAGGAGAGCTTCGTAACGGGAATTGCATCTTATCTAATCCTTTTTTCGGTTTTCTTTCTAAAAATAACTGCGGTGGCATTGAGTATCAGGTAAAGTAAAAGAAGTACAATGATCGCTGCCGCCGCCACTTCTGAAAATTCCTTTTGAGGTCTCGAAGCCCAGTTGTAAATTTGAATGGGAAGCACTGTGAATGGATCCATGGGTGTTCTTGGGATGTTCACGATGAAAGCTAAAGCACCAATCGTAATCAAAGGAGCTGTTTCTCCAATAGCACGAGCAAGTGCTAAAATGATTCCCGTAATGATTCCGGGAAAAGCTGATGGAAGAACTGCGTGGCGAATGGTTTGCCATTTGGTAGCGCCAAGCGCGAGGGATGCCTCCCATTGATCTCGAGGCACCGCTTTAATAGCTTCCTGAGAAGTAATGATAATTACAGGAAGAATTAAAAGACTCATGGTAAGAGCGCCGGAAAGAATACTTCTATCAAAGGCTAAGAATCTTACGAAAACCGCAAGGCCAATGATTCCATAAATAATCGAGGGCACTCCGGCAAGATTAGATATATTAAGATTTATTAAATCAGATAAAACTCCCTTTTTAGAGTATTCTTCAAGATAAATAGCGGCAGCAATGCCCAGCGGAATCGCAAAAGCTGCTGTTAGAATAACCAACCAAACTGATCCGATTAGGGCAGGTAGAATACCCGCCTTTTCTGGAAAGCGGGAAGGCACTCCAGTGAGGAATTGCCAGTCGAGCCATCGATAACCTTTAAGGAAAATACCTCCCAGAAAAAATGCCAGAATCAAGACGCTGATGATGGAAGCTAACAGTGTTACCTCCTTGAAAGCTTTGTCAAGAATGTATTTGTACCGGATACGACATTTAATTGGTCTTTCTACTAATAAGTTGTTCTTCTCCATTTCACCAGAGTTTTCCCGATAATGTTCAATATCAGGGTTAATAAAAATAGTAAGAGCGCCACTGCAAAAATTGTCTTGTATCCAATGCTACCAAAAGGAGTATCTCCGAGGCTCACCTGAACTATGTAGCCGGTCATTGTCTGAACGCTTTGAAGAGGGTTTAGAGTAAGAACGGGAGTTGAACCTGCAGCCATCGCCACAATCATCGTTTCTCCAAATGCTCTGGAGATTGCCAGAATGAAAGAAGCAATGATTCCAGACAGTGCTGCCGGAATCACAACTTTAAAAGTTGCCTCAAGCTTTGTTGCTCCCAGAGCGTAAGCACCTTCTCGTAACACTCGTGGAACTGCTGACATAGCATCTTCGCTGATGGATGACACTACAGGGATAATCATGATTCCCATCACAATTCCAGCACTTAAAGCATTGAACACGTTGAGCTGAGGGATGAAATTTTTAAGAATGGGTGTTATAAAATAGAGCGCAAAATAGCCATAAACTACGGTCGGTATTCCTACCAGAATTTCAAGCAGTGGCTTAATGATTGACCTTATCTTTTTACTGGCATATTGGCTGAGGTAGATTGCTGTTAAAAGGCCGAAAGGCATTGCAATCAAGCAAGCAATCAAAGAGGTGATGAATGTTCCAGCGACAAGGGGCAGTACCCCAAAGCTTCGGGGGGTATAAAGCGGTTTCCATTCTGTTCCAAAGAGGAAGTCAAGCACTGGAACTTCTTTGAAAAAAGTATAAGATTCCACCAGAAGAATGCTCACGATAGTTAAAGTGGTGAGAATAGATAAAGATGCTGATAAAGCAAGAAGCCATTCTATAAGCCTCTCAGCAGGCCTTGAGAAATTAACAATGAATATGTTTTTTTTCAGTTTGTCATCTACCATAGGAATACGATCTTCTACTTTTCAAGCTTTTCAATACCTTCTTTATAAAGCTTATCCTGGAGAGGTATATATCCAACCTGCTTGACAATTTCCGGAGCATTTTCAAGGTAGAATTTGAGAAATTCTTTGACCTCTGCCCTTTCAAGGGATTTTTTATTTACATACAGGTATAGTTCTCTCGAAAGAGGCTTGTATTTGCCGCTGGCAATTGTATCAAAAGAAGGGGCTACGCCGTTAACTTTAACTAATTTCAACTTGTCCTTGTTTTCTTCATAGTAGGCGAATCCAAAATAACCCAGGGAATATTTGTCACCAGATACTCCTTGAACTAAAACATTGTCGTCTGAACTTGCAGTGTAATCCGAGCGGCTCATACCTTCTTTGCCTAAGATTTTTTCGGTGAAGAAATCGAAAGTTCCTGAGTCCGTGTCAGGTCCAAACAACACCACCTTCTGTTTTGGAAATTCTGGGCGAATATCGCTCCACATTTTAACCTTTGAGCCAGGTTCCCAGATTTTTTTGAGTTCGCTGACGGTGAGGTTGTCACACCAATTGTTTTCAGGATTTATAGTAATGGTAATTCCGTCATAAGCTACTTTTAACTCAAGATATTCAATTCCGTTTTTCTCCGCAAGCTGTTTTTCTTCTTCTTTTATCTGTCTGGATGCATTATTTATATCTGTCTCTCCGGCGAGCCATTTTTTAAAGCCTCCACCTGTTCCGGAAAGCCCCACAGAAACTCTTACGTTAGGATTTTCTTTAGAGAACTCTTCAGCAATGGCTTCGGTAATTGGATAAACAGTGCTTGAACCATCTATTTTTACTTCACCAGAAACTTCCTCTTTTTTTCCGGTAGCTTTGCAGCCGGTAATGAAAGTGGTAAATATAATGAGCGTATTTATAAAGAACAGCGCGAGCAAAAATCTCGTTTTCTTTGAAATCATCAAATTTTTTCACCTCCTTAGGTTTTCTTAATAGCCGCTAAAAAGTTAAACCAACTTGAAAAAAAATCAAGGGTTTAATTCAAGCCTTCTTTCTG
>CALIRS010000050.1 GCA_938042205.1 uncultured bacterium
AGAGAAGATTGCGGGGCTTTTGATGTTTTAGCTGCTTGCGCTGGGTTTAATTATGCACTTGAAATAGGGATAAGAATGGTTGAGTGCGGGAAATATAAGAATGTCATGGTAATCGGGGCGGAAGTCTTATCAAAGTTCTTGAATTGGGAAGATAGAACTACCTGTATTTTATTTGGAGATGGGGCAGGAGGTGTCATTATATCAAGGGTAAGAGAAGGTTTCGGATACATAGACTCACAACTTTTTACTGATGGGAGCCTTTCAGAACTTTTGCAAATACCAGCAGGAGGGTCTATGAAACCTGCGAGTTTAGATACTATTAATTCTAAGCAGCATTATATAAAGATGAATGGAAGGGAAGTTTTTAAATTTGCTGTCAATAAGCTCTCCTGTGCCTGCGAATCAATACTTAAAAGAAATAACTTGAACGTGGATGAGATAGATCTTTTTGTAGCACATCAGGCAAATGAAAGAATTATAAAAGCGATCGCTGAAAGACTGGGATTCAAAGCTAACCAGGTATATATGAACATCGAGCGCTATGGAAACACTTCTTCTGCTTCGATTCCTATTGCACTTCATGAAGCGTCAAAAGAAGGTTTGTTAAAAGAAGGCGATCTGGTTTTGCTTGCAAGTTTTGGTGCTGGTTTTGTCTGGGGAATAACTCTTTTAAGATTTGGTGGGGGCTTTTAAAGATGTGTGAAATGAGAAGAATAAATACGGTATTTCTTTTTCAAGGGCAGGGGGCACAGGAAAGAGGTATATGTTCGGATATTTTGAGCACTCTTTATGCAAATGATCTTGATGCGTCAGCAAAGGAAGTACTTGGATACAGTATATTAGAAGTTATAACCAGCGGGAACAGCGAAAATCTCAGGAAAACAACTATTTCTCAGCCGGTAATGTTTTTTTTAGGATATTTATCCTATAAGATAATGGTAGAAAATTTGCCGTTGAGGATTATAGCTGCTGGAGGACATAGCCTGGGAGAAATCACTGCTCTAGCAGCAGCAAAGGTTTTTAGTTTCTCGGATGGGCTCTGGATAGTGAGTCAGAGAGCTCGCTTTATGGAGTCTAGCTGCCGCAAAAACCTTGGTGGCATGCTCGCGGTTATCGGTGAAAATCCAGAAAAATTAGTTTCCATTGCATCAGAAGAAGGTGTTTACGCTGCCAATTTTAATTCTAATGAACAGGTGGTTTACGCCGGGGAATTAAAAAAGTTAGATAAATTCAGAGAAAGAATATTGCCTTTAGGTTATAAAAGTGTATTTCTAAAAGTTGAGGGAGCTTTTCATACTCCGTACATGGAAGAGGCAGCAAGTTCGTTTTCATCTTTTATAAAAAGACTTTCTTTTAGCTCACCAATATTTCCAGTTGTCAGTAATGTAACTGGTAAGTTTCATACTCCTGATAGAATAAAGGACCTTCTTGGTTTACAGATATCTTCGCCTGTTAGGTGGACAGAGTGCGTAAAAACATTGATGAATGAGAATCCTGAATTGTGGGTGGAAACTTGCCCGGGGAAAATTCTTTCAAGATTTATTCCATCTGAAGCTACCGGCAAAAGAATATCTCTTACCGGTAACGAAGCACTCGAGGAATGTAAAAAATTATTTATTAAGAAGAGTGATGGGAATGGATAAGAAAGAAATTGCTCTGGTAACCGGAGGTTCACGCGGAATTGGAAGTGCGATAGCCAGGAAACTTGCCAGTGATGGTTTTATGGTGGTGGTTAATTATCTTTCTTCGGAGGAAAAAGCTAAAAACTTAAAAGAAGAGATATTAAAAGAAGGAGGAAATTGCGAGATTTATAAAGCAGACGTTTCAAAATCTCACGAGGCGAAAGAACTTGTTAAATTTTCTGAATCACTCGGAGAAATTGGGGTTTTAATAAACAATGCCGGCATTACAAGAGATTCACTAATCGTAAGAATGACTGAAGAAGACTGGGATCAAGTAGTGGATACTAATCTTAAAGGTGCTTTTAACTGCATAAAAGAAGTTTCAGGTCTGATGATTAAAAGGAAGAGAGGGGTGATTGTTAACATTTCCTCGATAGTTGGTATTTACGGTAATGCGGGTCAGACAAATTATGCCTCTTCAAAAGCGGCTTTAATAGGTCTTACGAAATCGCTGGCAAAGGAGTTAGGAAAAAGAAATATACGAGTGAATGCTGTAGCTCCTGGTTTTATTCTCACCGAAATGACAGAAAAACTTTCAGAGGATATGGAAAGAGAAATAAGGGAGAGAATTCCTTTAAAGAGATTTGGAACACCAGAAGAAGTGGCTAATCTCGTTTCTTTCCTTTGCTCTGAAAAAGCTTCTTATATCAACGGAGCAGTAATTGAAATTTCCGGGGGTCTGGTAGTTTAATATTCTAAAAATTTTTCTGGAGGTGTATGGTTTGGAAATTTTTGAAAAAGTAAAGGATATTATTGTAGATCAATTGGGAGTGGATGAGAGTGTGGTGACCCCTGATGCTACTTTCGTTGGCGACATTGGGGCAGATTCTCTGGACATGGTTGAACTAACTATGGCACTTGAAGATGAGTTCGGTATATCTATAAGCGATGAAGATGCGCAAAAAATAAAGACTGTTAAAGACGCAGTGGAGTATATAAAGAATGAACTTTCCTGAAGAGGAAAGAGCGGTTATAACCGGCTTGGGAGTAATTTCCCCTCTCGGATCGACCAAGGAAAAATTTTTTGAAAGTTTAAAATCTGGAAAATCTGGAATAGGAAAAATAACCAGATTTGACGTTACCGATTTTAGCTCTCGGATTGCTGGTGAGGTTAAGGACTTCGACCCTTCCAATTATTTTGATAAAAAAGAACAAAGGAAGTACGATCGCTTTACCCAATATGCTATAGCAGCCACTTTACAGGCTCTTGCAGATGCTTCACTTACCAAGAAAGATATTTCCGATCTTGGCTTTAGAGCCTCTGTTATTATTGCATCCGGCATCGGTGGGATTGAAACACTTGAAAATGAGCATTCTGTCCTGCTTGAAAAAGGTCCGTCACGGGTGAGTCCTTTTACAATTCCAAAAATAATTGCAAACATGGCTTCAGGAAATGTGGCGATTGAGCTTGGGGCAAAAGGAGCAAATTTCTCTGTGGTTAGTGCTTGCGCTTCAAGTAATCACGCCTTAGGTATTGCTCTCGATTTGATAAGAAGTAAAAAAGCGGATGTGGTTATTACCGGAGGCGCAGAAGCGCCAGTAACTCCACTGTCTGTTAGTAGTTTCGCTTCCATGAAGGCACTCTCTTTTAGAAATGATGAACCAGAAAAAGCAAGCAGACCATTTGATCTAGAGAGAGACGGATTTGTAATTGCTGAAGGGGCGGCTATTCTGGTAATAGAGTCTTACCAGTTTGCCAGAAAAAGAGATGCTAAAGTTTATTGTGAACTGGCGGGTTATGGATTTAGCGACGACGCTTATCATATGACTGCTCCTGACCCTGAAGGAAGCGGAGCAGCAGAAGCGATGAAGTCCTGTCTTCTGGATGCAAAAGCGGACATTTCGGAAGTTGATTATATAAACGCTCACGGGACATCTACTCCTTATAACGACCGTGTGGAAACTCTGGCTATTAAAAAAGTATTTGGTGACAGAGCTTTTAAAATTCCTGTTAGTTCCACCAAGTCTATGACAGGTCACTTACTTGGGGCAGCTGGAGCAATTGAAGCAGCTGCCACCTGCCTGACAATTGAAAGAGAAGTAATTTTTCCGACAATAAATCTTGAAAAGCCAGATCCGGAGTGTGACCTTGATTATGTACCAAAAACAGCCAGAAAGGGAAAAATCAATTTAGCTCTTTCTAATTCATTAGGTTTTGGCGGGCATAACGCTACTGTCGCTTTTAGAAGGTTGGAAGAATGAGCGATTTAAAAGATATTCTTGAAAATAAAAAGGAAGCAGTCCAGGAACTTGAAAGACAGTTGGGCATCAGGTTTAAGAAAAAAGAATTGCTTTTAGAAGCAATGATGCACAAATCATTTTCTAACGAGGTAAACACCTCTTTTTCAAACGAAAGACTTGAATTTCTTGGAGATGCTGTCTTAGGACTGGTGACAGGCGAGTTTCTGTTAAAACATTTTTTTGAAGATAGCGAAGGAGAGCTCGCCAAAAAGAAAGCTGCAATGGTATCTGAAGAATCTCTAGCGTATGTTGCCGAGAAATTAGGTATTGAAAAGTTTTTACTTCTTGGGAAGGGAGCTCAAAAAGAAGAGACAGGAAGAAAAAGCAATTTAGCTGATTTTTTGGAAGCTATCATTGGGGCAATATATATCGATAGAGGAATAAGAAGTGCTAGAAAGTTCATAAATGAAAATTTGATAAAAACGAGAGCTTCAGTGCTTAAAAAGTTTTTTGATTCAAAATCAGAGCTTCAAGAATACTCGCTTGCAAAATTTAAGCTTCTTCCTAAATATAGGGTAATAAAAGTAGACGGTCCTGTTCATAGCCGAACTTATGTAGTTACAGTTGAGCTTAATGGCAAAATCCTTGGTTTGGGTCAGGGAAAGAGTAAAAAGAATGCAGAAAAAGAGGCTGCGCGGAAAGCTCTTGAACGACTCTTTAAAGGAGGTTAGTAATGAATCAAGAACTTATCGATTTTGTTCTTTCTGGAAAAAAAATTATTGGAAGGGCATCAATATTTTCGGATTATGGGAAAAATGATAGAGGAAAAACAGTTTACATTCAGGAAGTAGCGGGAAGAGATAGTTACGCGGCTTTAAAAAAAGTTTTGAGTGAAAGACCTTTTAAGAATTCTTTTATAGTACTTTCTATGGCTATTGCTCCAACCGAGTATGGAGATAAAAATATCATTATACAAACCTTCAATATTTTTAAAAGCTTACTTCAAAAAAGGAAAATTCCATATGCAATTTCCATTTCTCGTGACAATTTATTGTGGGCTGATTTATGCGGCAAAAAGGTTTCTAAAAACATAAAAAAATATGGATTTTACACCCCCTGCATATCCTGTCATGCTTATTTCCATATCCTGAGAGCTTTAGTAGCACTTGACGTAGGTGCAATGTTTATTATTTCGGGTGAAAGAGTGAGTCACTCCGGAAAAATAAAAATTAATCAAACAGAGAAAGTTCTTAAAGCTTATGAAGAGATCCTAAAACCTTTCGGAATAGAAATTCTATATCCAGTAAAAGATGTAGAGAAAGAAAGTGAAATAGCAAAATTGATTGAAACGGGATGGGAAGAAGAAAAGAATCAAATGGAATGTGTTTTTTCAGGCAATTATCTTAATGAAGAGGGTAAGAACCTGATTGATGAAAAGAAAATTGATAGCTATTTGAAGGATTTCTTGATTCCTGAGGGCATAAAAGCTATCAATTCATACCTGGGGCACCTGGAGGTCAAATCTTGAATTGAGAAGAATCTTGATTCAAGACCTAGCCATGAAACCTTGAGACCTGAGAAATTATTTTGATTAAAATACGGTATTAAATTATTCTTAAGTTTCAAAAGACTTTAAAAACGAGGATTTTGATGAGCGAGCAATTCTGGTCACATTATGGATGGCCTCTGGCAACCGCGATTCTGGTTACAATCTTTACAATTCTTGTCTTTCTTCAATATCTTAAAAGAAAAAAGATGCATCAACTTTCATGGGTGATAGGTTTGAGCTTTTACGCGATTGCCGCATATATGGAAGCCTATTCAGAGTTTGTTAAGTATTGGGATCCTTTCATTTATAGGATATACATTGTTCTGGCGGCTTCGCTGGTAGGATTTCTGGGGCTTGGAACGGTTTATCTTATGGCAAGAAATAAAAGATGGGGTCATTTTTATCTCACTTTCAATTTATTAAGTCTGATAATATTCCTTGTAGGGGCTTTGACCGTTGATTTAGACATCTCGAAGCTAAAACCCGGAGTCACTGTTGGAGGATCGGCTCTTGGACCATCTCTTTCATTTCCACGCGTTTGTTCGCTTCTGTTTAATATACCAGGATCAATATTTCTTTTAGGAGGTGCTGTCCTCTCTGCTGTAAAATTTGCCAGGAAAACGGAATTCGTCTATCGGATGTGGGCAAATATTTTGATAGCCATTGGCACTATAGTTATTGCCTGGGCAGGTACTAGAGCCAGGCTTGGAACAACAGCCGGACTTTATCCAGCAGAGATGATTGGAGCTTCATTTTTATTTACAGGATTTTTAATCGCCGGAACACTTGAGAAAGGAGCTAAAGCCATTAGAGAGAGGATAAGGAATACAGGAAAGGGAGAAAGGTGAAACTCGTCTGGTTGCTTGTTAAGATCTCAGTACTACTGCTTCTTTTTGCGTTTATGTATATATATTTTGATACAAACTTTGATATTCCTCAGGGAGTTTCTTACGAAACTATCAAAGCAATTGAGGAACCTTCTTTCCTTTCTTTATTGCTTTCAAGCCAGGATTTTTCAAGAATCAGGGAAGATGGATTTAACACTATTGTAATTACCGTTAAGCATCCAGTTATTGGAGGAAGACCCAGACAGTTACCGTTTCTTTATACAGCAACCGCCTTCCTTATAAAAAAAGCACACGTCAATGGGCTATCAGTGTTTCTAGTTCCGGAAATAACCTTTAAAGAAAGAAATGAAAAGCTCTTTAACGATAAAATTTTTAAAGACGATGCCATTTTGATTTCTCGAAACTGGGCGGATTTTGCTAAAAGGTATCATGTTGAGTATCTAAGCCCATTGAAAACACCTGAAAAAATTTTTGGAATTGAAAAGGGGGCAATCTGGGCACTTGAAGTTCTTCCGGATATAAGAGAAAGATATGATGGTAAAGTTGCAGCTTACTTCGGCAGTGCTCTTCAATTAAAGAAAAGTAAGGAAAATGTACCTATTTTCAGTTCATGCATGTCACAAAATAACAACCCTCAAAATCTATACCTTTTTGTTCCAGAGATAAGAGGTTATGATTTTATCGTTCTTTCGGCGGTACCCCTGAAAGAAATCAGAAACTTCGACCTTTTTGCTGTAGATATGAAAAGATATGTTCCTAAACTAAAATTAAGCGCTTTAAGAAATGGTTCGGGCACGGTTGTCTTTTCAGGTTTAAATGCTCCTGTATCACCAACAGACTATTTTGGAAGAGAATTTGGTCCGGTGGTAACTGAAAAGGAGCAAGCTGAGCTGATAAAGTCTCTTCTGGAGCTGATGAGCCAGACTGGTACTGGATTCATAGTTACTGGCTGGAGTAATTCTTCTTTTGGTATAAGGGGCAGATTAGCTGAAGAAGCGGCAAAATCTGTAATTAAGGAAAAGGAAATTAAAAAATAAACATTAAAACAATATGGTTTACCAGGAGAACTTAAGAATACAAACAAGGCAAGGCCCATCATTTGAAGATATAACTTCGAAAATTAATGACGTCGTCAGTAAGTCGGGAATTAAACAGGGTATAGTAAACGTTTTTTTAAGCGGCACCACCGCTGCAATTCTTATTAACGAAAACGAATCTGGTTTAAAAGCTGACCTTGAGTTGCTCTTTGAAGAAATAATTCCAGAAAAAAGAAAGTGGAATCATAATGCCACCTGGGGTGAAGGGAATGCTCATTCTCATCTTCGTTCTCTATTTATTGGAGGTTCTCTAACTATACCGTTGAAGCAGGGTAGTTTAACATTAGGCACCTGGCAAAGTATCCTGCTTTTAGAACTGGATGTGAGAAGCAGAGAAAGAAATTTAGTGATTACTGTAATAGGAGCATAGGAGGACCAAAAATATGGCAATTGCAATCATAGGCGGAAGTGGCTTTTCTAAGAAGGAATTTTTTAATCTAATTGATAAAATTGAAGTTGAGACTGAGTTTGGAAAAGCGACTTTATTCGAAGTAAAGCATAAAAAAAAGAGGCTTTATTTTCTTCCGAGACATGGAACAGGCCACGTAGTACCTCCTCATCTTATTAATTACAGAGCAAATATCAAAGCTTTAAAGAAAGTGGGGGTATCGAGGATTATTTCTACGACTGCTGTCGGGACGATGAATCCATCAATCGAGCCAGGAACATTTGCTATTCCAGATGAATTTATAGATTTTACAAAAAGAAGAGATTCTACTTTTAGCAAAGAAAATTATGTAATCCATGTTGATTTATCAGAGCCTTTTTGTCCGGAAATAAGAAAAGCAATCCTTATTGCTTTTAAGAGCCGAAATATTGAGGTAACCGAAAAGGCAACTTATGTGGTTACAGAAGGACCTCGTTTTGAAACTCCTGCGGAGATTAGAGCATTCAGAATTTTAGGGGGGGATGTAGTGGGCATGACCATTTCGCCTGAATGTGTTCTTGCCAGGGAACTTGAAATCTGCTATGCATCATTGAGCCTTGTAACCAACTATGCAGCAGGAATATCGGAAAAAACTCTTTCGGCTACAGAGGTTGATGATATGATGCTTGAAAAAGGAGAAACAATTGTTGAAATCATTTTAAAATCAGTTGACCTTATTCCTGAAAAAGCCCAATGTAAATGTCAAAAAGCGCTTTTGGAAGCAGAACCTTAGGCTCATTAATTCTCCTGAATTCTGTGGTACCATTTGTCAGCAATTTCAAAAATTCTATCTTCTGTAATATTTTTAAGCTGTCCTTCGGATACTATGGGTAGCCCATTTACATACACAAAATCAATGTCAGAAGTCTTAGCAGCATAAATGATATGAGAATAATAGTCATATACTGGTTTTAAGTGAATCTTTTCAAAATTAATAGCGACAAAATCAGCTTTTTTCTCAGGCTCAAGACTTCCGATGCTTTCAGCAGCACCTATGGCATGAGCTCCCAGGATTGTAGCCATCTTTAAAGCCTCAAATGCAGATACCACTGTCGGGTCTTTGTTAATGATTTTGTGTAGGCGAGCTGCCTCCTGTGCTTCATCAAGAATGCTCAAATCATTATTGCTGGAAGCACCGTCTGTACCTAACCCGACATTTATTCCTTTTTTAAGCATCATGGGAACTGGACATATTCCTGTAGCTAATTTCATATTGGATTGAGGATTATGTGCCACTCCGACATTTCTAGAGGAAAGAATGTCCAGGTCTTCGTCACTAACCCAGTTGACATGAGCCATAATTACCGGAGAACTGTCAAGGAGTCCAATATCGTTTAGATATTTTACCGGAGTTTTGCCGTAGTCTTTTTTAAAAGATTCAAATTCCCATTTCTCTTCTGCTACATGAATATGTAGAGGAACGCTATACTTTTCAGCCAGAAGATGGGCTCTCTTTAAAGTATCTTTAGAGCAGGTATAAGGAGAATGAGGGGTGACCATAGGCTTTATAAGAGGATCTTTTAGAAAAGCTTTAATTGTTTCTTCAGCTCTTTTAAAACTATCATCTATGGTAGGAGAAATTGGAGTTGGAAAATCAAGAATTCCTTCACCTACGTATGCTTTTAACCCTACTTTTCGGGCTGCTTCCGCTACCTTTTGTTCAGCGAAATACATATCTACAAAAGTAGTAACACCGTTTAATGCCATTTCTGCACAGGCAATCAAACTACCTTCAAATACAAAGTCAGGGCTGACATGCTTTTTTTCCATGGGCCAGATATGGTTTTCAAGCCACTTTTTCAAAGGAAGGTCATCTGCCAGTCCTCTAAAAAGAACCATAGGTGCGTGGGTGTGAGTATTGATTAAGCCAGGAATTATTACGTGACCTGGGAGATTTAATAACTCCTTGCTCTTAAAAGGGATTTCCTCACTATATCTTCCACAAGAAATTATGTTTCCATTATCTATTGCTAAAAAACCTGGTTCATAAATATCAGCATTATTGTTCATAGTTATCACTGCTCTGGCAATCACTATCAGATCAAATTTTTCCATAGGAACCTCCAGTTTCTAAGTTTTAATTTATAAGGATGTTATCGAAAGTATAAAATATCGAAAGTGATGTTTCTAAAAAGTTTAACCTTAAGAGGTTTCAAATCTTTTGCAAGGAAAACTCATATCGTTTTTGAACCTGGACTTTCGGTGATTATTGGGCCCAATGGAAGCGGCAAAAGCAATCTTGTAGATGCTGTTCTCTGGGTTTTAGGAGAACAAAATCCTCGTTTTTTGAGAGGAAAATCGATGGTTGATGTCATTTTTTCCGGAACTGAATTTGAAAAACCGATGCCTTATGCAGAAGTAACGTTAGTTTTTGATAATTCTGATAGGTTTCTTCCGGTTGATGCAAGTGAGGTATCTATAAAAAGGCGTTTGATGAGAGAAGGAGACAATACTTATTTTATAAATGAAAAACCCTGTCGATTGCTTGACGTTCATAGCTTGATTTTGAAAGCCAGACTGGGGGAGGAACTTCCAGGTATAATTCCTCAGAACAGGCTGGATGACCTGATAAATCCGTCAAGCACAGACTTAAGGGCAATCATTGAGGAAGCAAGTGGAATAGCTCTTTATAAAAAGAGAAAAGAGAATGCTATCAAAAAATTAGTTTCTGTTGATGAAAAAATAGATAAGCTTTCTATGGTAAAACGGGAGGTAGATAGAGAGCTAAAACCTTTGAAGAAGCAGGTAGAAAAAATGAAAGCTGCAATTGAGATGAAAAGAAGTCTGGATGAAATATGGATAAAGCTTAAAGTGAATGAACTCGTCTCTCTCGAGGAAAGATGGAATTCCCTTAAAAATGAAGAATCCCTGACTGAATCGACACTTTCTGAAT
>CALIRS010000051.1 GCA_938042205.1 uncultured bacterium
TTTATTTTTTATTTCCTCAACAAAGCTAACTAATTTATCTGGTGGTATTTCGTATGTTTCTCCGGAAAATCGCCATTTAACTTCAACATTACCAGTATCTCTAAATTTCTTCCCTACAACTATAAGTATCGGGATTCCTGCTAAATCTGCATCGGCAAACTTAACTCCCGGAGTTTCATCCCGGTCATCAAAAAGAGTTTCATAACCACAAGATGATAGATTCTGATAAAGTTTTTCTGCTGTTTCAGAAGCCTCCTTATTGTCTGTAAGAAGTAAGATTATATGAACTTCAAATGGAGCTAAAGAAAATGGCCACTTGATTCCCTTTTCGTCGCTATATTGCTCTATCACAGCAGCAATTATTCTTGAGACTCCTATTCCATAACATCCCATATAAAAAGGTCTCAACTCACCTTTTTCATCAGAAAAAAATGCTTTCATTGATTCCGAATATTTCGTACCAAGCTGGAAGATATGTCCAACTTCAATCGCTTGAGCCTGAGTTAATGGATTTTCACACTTCGGGCATAAATCTCCGGGCAAGCTCTCAGCAACATCAAAAATTAAATCATAGTCAAAATCTCTTTTTGCAGAAACTCCTCTCAGATGGTAATTCTTTTCATTTGCCCCTACAACCAGTTCTGATGCGTTAACCAATCTGCTGTCAAGAATTACGATTATGTCTTTTAGTTTTTCTTTAAGTCCTTTTGGTCCAACATATCCAAAAGGAATTCCTAATTCATCAAAGTCTTCCGGGTTTAAAAGCTCTATTTCAGATGCTCCTGATGCCTCGATTATCTTAGCTTCAATTGCTTCGCGATCTCCGCTTACAATAGTTGCCAGAAAACCCTTATCGGTACGATAGATTAATGTTTTTGCCAGCTTATAAGAAGGAACTTTTAAAAAAGAGGCTACTTCTTCCACTGTCATTATTCCCGGGGTATACACTTTCTCAATTTCATGCTCTTTATTTTCCCAGTGATAATGGCGAATACTTTTAGCAAGTTCTCTATTTGCAGAATAACCACACTTTTCACAATAGAAGATTGAGTCTTCACCAATGTCAGCCAGAGCCATAAACTCTTCGGAAACTTTTCCACCAATAAGCCCTGTGGTCGCAGAGACTATCTTGTAATCAAGCCCGCATCTTTTACATATATTTACATATGCTTTTCTCATTTTTTCGTAAGATAATGCCAGTCCCTTTTCATCAATATCAAAGCTGTAAGCATCTTTCATAATAAATTCTCTTGCTCTGATTACTCCGAATCGTGGGCGTGGTTCATCTCTGAATTTTGGTTGAATCTGATAAAGATTTAATGGTAAATCTTTGTAAGAGCGAATCTCGTTTTTGACAATGTCTGTAATCAGTTCTTCATGTGTAGGACCTAAAGCGAAGTCTCTCCCTTTTCTATCTTTAAGCCGCATCATCTCTGGCCCGTATGCCTGCCATCGCCCGCTTTTTTCCCAGAGTTCACGAGGCTGTATGGCAGGCATTAAAATTTCCTGCGCTCCAAAGCGGTTCATTTCTTCTCTTACAATGTTTTCGATTTTCCTGAGAACTCTGTTTCCTGCTGGTAAAAAAGTGTAAACGCCAGCTGCTACTTTCCTTACAAGTCCAGCTCGCAGCATTAACTGATGCGATTTAGCTTCTGCCTCTGCTGGAATTTCTTTAAGTGTCGGCATAAAAAATTCAGATTGTCTCATTATTCACCTCCTCTTTTCCGACGATTAATTCTATTTCTTTTCTTAACTCTTCAAGCGCTTGTTCACTGGAGACCACTCTTAAGGGTTTTCCTTTTTTAAAAAGCATAATTCCCTTTCGAGAACCTGCTATTCCTACATCTGCCTCTCTGGCTTCTCCAGGACCATTTACGGCACAACCCATAACTGCAATCACTATTGGTTTTTGAATGACCTGTATCATCTCCTCAACAGTGCTGGCTAACGATACAACATCTAATTCAGCGCGAGAACAGGTGGGACAGGAAATAAGAACAGGTCCTTTTTTTAATCCAAGAGCAATCAAAAGATGTCTTGCAGTAATGACCTCATATTTTGGTGCACAGGAAAGAGAGATTCTTATGGTATCACCTATCCCCTCCAGAAGAAGTGGTGCCATTGCCGCAACAGATCTTACTGTACCCGAAAGGAGAGTTCCTGCCTCAGTAACACCAAGGTGAATCGGGTAATTATATCTTTCTGAGATTTTTTGATAAACTTCGATCGTTTCTAAAGGTGATGATGTCTTGGTAGAAATGATGATATTGTAGAATCCATAATCCTCAAAAATGTTTACCCAATATTCGGTAGCCTTTAATAATCCTTCCACTCTACTTCTCCCCTGAAACTTTTTAGGAAGTGAGGCAGCATTTAGCCCAAGACGAATAGGTTTATCCATTTCTTTTGCCGCTTTTAATATTTCCAGGAGATATTTTTCAGAACCAATAGTGCCCGGATTTATCCGAATCTTGTCAGCTCCTTTCTCTAAGGATTTAACTGCCAGCTTCCAGTCGAAATGAATGTCTGCCACAATTCCTGCTCCGACTTCTTTTTTTAAAATAGGAATGGTATCAAGAGCTTTCTCAGTATTAATCGAAACCCTGATAATATCAGCACCCAGCTTCCATAAGAGAGATGCTTGCTCAACAGTTGCTTTCGTATCCTCTGTTCGAGTGTTGGTCATCGTTTGTACACTTACTGGATTATTCCCGCCTACAAGGACATTGCCAACTTTAACCGTTTGAGTCTTTTTTCTTCTTATTGAAATACTTATCATTTGTTATTTGCTCCTAACAGATGATATCTTTGAATGTCAGCCTGTATCAGATAGATCATCAAAAACAGGAACAGAATAATTCCTGTGAGTTGAATTAATGCCATCATTTCCCGGCTCAATCTTTGTCCAGTCACTTTTTCATAAGTCAGGATAGCAATTCTTCCACCATCCAGGGGCGGTATCGGAATAAGGTTAACAATTGCCAGATTAATACTTATAAGGCCAAGAAGATAAAGATAGAAATCGACTCCTACTTTAACTGCCTTAGAAGTTTCGACTACAATACCGACCGGCCCTGCACTTTCTTTCAGAAGTCTTCCTTTAACAGTTTCAGTGTAAAGCAATTTTAGAAAAGTATATGTCATCTCATATGTGTGACGAAGACCGCGATAGAGAGCCGGGAAAAAACTAAGGCGATATGTCATTCTTTTTGCCTGAACTCCTAAAAATCCCTTCATTTCTTTTTCACCTACAACAGCCGAAATTATTTTTTCTTTTCTATTGCGTATAACTTTTATTTTTACCTTCTTGCCTTTATTCTTTTGAATGTAACTGACGAGGTCATCCCATTCTTTTACGTTCACGTTATCTATCGCCACTACCCTGTCGCCAGATTTTATTCCAGCTTTTTCTGCTGCAGAATTCTTAAGCACTTTCTCGATTGTTGTCGAAGGATATCCAGGTATCCCATAAATAAACATAGCTGCAAAAAGAAAAACAGACAGCAACAGATTGAAAAAAGGACCTGAAAATATGGTCAGTATCTGCAATCTGAAAGGTTTCATCAAGAAAGACCCTTCAGGGTTCTTTTCTATGTCTTCTTTTGAGGTATCCACATCTCCAAAGAGTTTTACATAGCCTCCAAAGGGGATAACAGTTATTCCATAAGTAGTTTCTCCAGCTTTAAACTTGAAAATTTTCGGTCCTGGAAGACCGATCATAAATTCTTCGACCCGGACACGAGAAATTTTAGCAGCGATAAAATGGCCAAGTTCGTGAAAAAAAATAAGCAATGCTAAGCCAAGAAATGCAAAAAGATAAGTTATAGCATTCACCTTCCCTTTCAAATAAGCTACTATAAAATTTTATTTATGAATTCTCTTGCTTTCGATCTTGCTTCCTTATCAAATTCATAGATATCCTCCAGGCTTTCAACCGTTGTCCAGGAAATGCTTTGGATTACTTTTTCAATAATTTCCGGGATGTCTAAAAACCTTATCCCATGAGATAAAAATGCATGAACTGCCTCCTCGTTAGCAGCATTCATAACGGCGGGATATATGCCCCCTTTTTTCCCGGCTTGAACAGCCAGCTTAAGACATTTAAATTTTCCAATATCCGGCTCCTCAAAGCTTAGTGTTAATTTTTCAAGGATTAATGGCTCTATTACTGAAGATCTTCTCTCCGGGTAAAAAAGCGCATATTCTATAGGAAGCTTCATGTCAGGATTGGAAAGCACTGCTTTTATGGTATCGTCACTAAAAATTGCCATTCCATGAATAATGCTCTGAGGATGTATAACTACTTTTATATTATCAAAAGGAATATCAAATAAGTGATGGGCTTCGATGACCTCAAGGCCTTTATTCATCAACGTAGCAGAATCGATGGTAATTTTCTTTCCCATTTTCCAAGTGGGGTGTTTTAAAGCATCTTCGGGAGTAACATTCTGAAGTTTTTTCTTCGAAAAACTTCTGAATGGACCACCGGAACCGGTAATAACCAGCTGTCTTACCGATGCTTTATTTTCACCTTTAAGACATTGAAATAGTGCTGAATGTTCTGAATCAACAGGAATGACATTATCTCTCCAGTTCTCATAGTTCTTGCTTAGATATTCTCCGCCAATAACTAAAGATTCTTTGTTTGCTAAAAGTAGTTTTTTCCCGGAATCTACAGCCTTAACAGTTGCTGCTAATCCAGCAGCTCCCACAAGTGCATTAAGTATAGTATCAATTTCGGCTGATGAGATCAGATTCTCAACTTCTTGCCATTCAATTAATTGAATTTCAGCCTCTTTAAAATCTTTTTGATATCTAATGAAAGCATTTGAGTTTGCCAGAGAGGCATATTTAACAGAAAAAAAACGGCATTTTTCAAGAAGAAGGTCTCCTCTTGAATATCCGGTTAGAAGAACGACCTCCACATCTTCAGGAAAGTTTTCAATTACTTCCAGTGCCTGCATTCCTATAGAACCTGTAGCGCCCAGAATAGCCAACTTTTTTCTTATCATCTTTTCACCAGGTAAATCTTATTAAAAGAGAAAAGGAAAGCAAAGCAAAGGCAAGACTGTCAAACCTGTCCAGGATTCCACCATGACCGGGTAGCAATTTTCCTGAATCTTTAACTGAAAATGTTCTTTTAAAATGTGATTCAAATAGATCTCCTATTATGGCTGCAATTGACAATAATAAACCTGAAGCAAACATCGAAAAAATATTTTTTGAAAAGAGAAAGGAACTAATTATTGCAAATGTGAGCGCTCCCGTGATTATCCCGGAAATCGTTCCCTCCCAAGTTTTTCCTGGTGAAACATTTTGCCATAACTTCTTTTTGCCAATTGAAAGACCCGCAAAGTAAGCAGCGCTATCTCCAGCCCATACTAATGCCAGAAGACATAATAAAATCAGAAAACCATCATTCAGGCTTCTGAATTCTTTCAGTTTGCTTATTGCCAAGGGGAAATAAGCTATCCAAATAATCATCCAGCGATAACGTAAATCAGAAAAAACCATTATCATAAGCAGCAAAATAATAATTAAAGTCAGTGATATATATGAATTTAAAGTATGCAAAAGACATATCAGGCTACCCAGGATTCCAGAAAATACAGACAAAAGCTTTTTTCTTTCAAAAATAATTTCTGTTGCCTCAAATAAACCCAGACCGCTTAGTAACATTACCAGCGCTGATGTCCAGCTTCCTCCGAGATACAAAAAATAAAGAAATATACTTCCACCTATTACGGCAGTTATAACTCTAAGATAAAACACTAAAACTCCTCCAGCCCGCCAAAACGCCTTTTTCTTCTTGAATAATCAATGAGTGCTTTATAAAGATTCAGTTTGTCATAATCAGGAAAGAGTACAGGGTCAAAATAGAATTCGGAATAAGCAGCCTGCCAGAGATAGAAGTTGCTAAGTCTCATTTCTCCACTTGTCCTTATTATTAAATCTGGAAAGGGTGCTTCGGGAACGTAAAGATATTTTTGAATTTTTTCCTCTGTGATCCTTTCCCCTTTTTTATTCTTTATAATCTTTTCAATCGCATCCAGTAGTTCTGTTCTTCCGCTATAATTAACAAGTATGTAGAGGTTTAATCTACTGTTGCTGGCAGTTACTCTCTCAGCATGCTCAAAAGCATCTAACGTTTTTTGAAACAATTCATGTCTTCTTCCTACCAGTCTGATACGTACTCCGTTCTGATTTAAATCCTCGAGATTTAAATTTATTTGTTCAACGAAAAGATTCATTAAAGAGTTAACTTCGTTTTCAGGACGTTTCCAGTTTTCAGTAGAAAAGGCAAATAAGGAAAGATGTGGAATGGAAACTTTAACGCATGCCTGCACCACCCTTCTCACTGCTGATACCGCTTCAATGTGCCCTTTTATTCTTGGAAGACCATGAAGACTTGCCCAGCGACCATTCCCGTCCATAATTATGGCAATATGGTTGGGCTTTTTTGGAAGTTTAGAGATACGGGAAACGTAATAAGGTTCTAAAAGGTCGATAAGTCGCCTTCTTAGATATCCTTTTTTTGACATTCTAAACTTCTCTGATTTGCTGCTCTTTTACCGAGAGCATTTTATCTACTTCTTTAATAAAACTATCTGTAAGTTTCTGGACTTCATCGAGATAATGATGAAAATCGTCTTCGGAAATTTCGTGGTTTTCCTTCAGCTTTTTGAATTCTTCGTTTATTTCTCTACGAATATTTCTGATTGCTACTCGAGCTTCTTCTGCCATTCTTCGAGCGACTTTAACCAGCTCTTCACGTCTTTCTTCAGTTAAAGGGGGGAAAGGCAGTCTAATAACATTTCCGTCGTTGGCTGGAGTTACTCCAAGCTCGGAAATTAAAATAGCTTTTTCGATAGTTCCAATCATAGATTTATCCCAGGGTTGAATAACCATCAGGTTTGGTTCAGGTACAGTTACTGTAGAGAGATGAAGAATTGGAGTTTTGGTACCATAATAGTCAACTGTGATGTGCTCTAATAGTGCTGGAGTAGGTCTTCCTGCCCTCACAGTTTGAAATTCATGTGCTAAAACATCAACGGCTTTTTTCATTCTATTTTCGGCATCTTTTATAAATTCGTGTTTAATCATGGTTTTCGTCCTTTGTTGCCCCTGTCTCATTTATCAGTGTTCCTACTTCTTCACCAAGAACCACTTTCTTTATGTTCCCGGGAACCTTTAAGTTAAAGACAATTATTGGAAGATTGTTTTCCATACATAGAGTGATTGCCGTGGTATCCATAACGTTTAATCCTTTATTTATAACTTCTCGATAAGTAAGCTTCTTTAACATTCTGGCATTAGGGTTTTTTAGAGGGTCTGAGTCATAAACTCCATCTACTTTAGTTGCTTTTAGAATGACGTCTGCTCCAATCTCAAGTGCTCTTAATGCTGCCGCAGTATCTGTTGAAAAAAAGGGGTTTCCAGTCCCTGCTGCGAATATAACTACTCTTCCCTTTTCCAGATGCCGGATTGATCTTCTTCTTATATAAGGCTCTGCAACCTCTTGCATAGTAATTGCTGATTGAACTCTGGTTTGAACATCTATCTTCTCAAGAAAATATTGTAGTGCAAGAGCATTCATTATCGTAGCAAGCATTCCTATATAATCAGCAGTGGCTCTGTCCATTCCCCTGGCACTTGCCTGTAGCCCTCTGAAGAAATTTCCACCTCCGACAATCACTGCAGTCTGTACGCCTAAACTGCATATTTCCTTGACCTGGTTAGCTATACTGGACATGATTGAAGGGTCAACTCCCCAGCCGCCATCTTCTGCCAGGGCTTCTCCGCTGAGCTTTAACAATACACGCTTGTACTTTGGAGCGATTCTGTCACTCAAAAAAATACCACCCAAAAATAAAACTACGAATGTTCACCAAGAACATAACGGACAAAGCGACGAATGACAATATTTTCTCCTAATTTTCCGCCAATTTCGCCAAGATAATCTTTAATCTTTATTTCCTGATTTTTTATAAATGGCTGGTCAAGAAGGCATACTTGCTCGTAGAACTTTTCCATCTTACCCTGAACTATTTTTTCTTTTACATGATCAGGTTTATTATCGTCTTTTAGTTGTTCAAAATAGATTTCTTTTTCTTTTTCTATAAGCTCATCAGGTATATCTTCCCGGGTAATGTAAACGGGACCTGTTGCTGCGACCTGCATACAGAGGTCATGTACAAACTGCTTGAACTCTTCGTTTCTGGCAACAAAATCAGTTTCGCAGTTCACTTCTATTAAAACTCCAATTCTACCGCCGTGATGAATGTAGGAATGTATAAGACCCTCTTTGGCTTCCCTTTCAGCGCGCTTTGCGAGAGC
>CALIRS010000052.1 GCA_938042205.1 uncultured bacterium
CAGCTACCTGACCAAAAATATGAACAGGGATGATTGCTTTCGTTCTCGGGCTTATGGCAGCTTCAATAGCTTCTGGTCTGATATTAAAAGTAGATCTATCAATATCTACAAAAACAGGAGTTGCACCAACACGCATGATGGCTTCAGCAGTGGCGAAAAAGGTAAAAGGGCTTGTAATCACCTCATCACCTTCTCTAATCCCCCAGGCGTCAAGAACGAGTACCATAGCATCGGTTCCAGAAGCGACACCGACAGCATATTGAGTCCCGCAATATCCTGCTAGCTCTGTTTCAAATTGCAAGACCCTTTCTCCAAGAATAAAACTTGATTCCTCAAAAACTTCTTTCAAAACTTTTTCAATTTCTGCTCTCAGTTCAAGATACTGTGCTTTTATGTCCATTAATGGAACTGCCAAAAACCTCAATCCTCTTTTCTATAAAAAGTTTGGTTTTCAAGAAGTTCTTCTTCTGGAACGTCTCTTAATACTCGGGCTGGGACTCCAACAACTAATTTTCGTGCAGGAACATCACGAGTAACTACCGAACCTGCCCCCACAAATGAGTCTTCACCAATTATTATACCGGGAAGAATAACTGAGTTAGCTCCTACTCTTGCACCTTTTTTGATGATCGCTCCTTTCTTTAATTGAAAGCGTTTTTCTGTCCTTCCCATGAAATTATCATTAGTTGTGGTAACCATAGGAGCGATAAAAACATAATCTTCAACAGTGGTGTATGCAGTAACATATGCACCTGTCTGAATTCTTACCATCTTGCCAATGGTTACATCGTTTTCTACACAAACTCCCCTTCCAACAACGGAATTCTCTCCAATTTCAACCCTTTCCCTAATAGTAGCATGGTCACCTACAAGTGCTTTGAGTCTGATATGGCTACCCGCATAGACACAAGAAAATGCTCCTACAGTGCAACCATCTTCAATTATCTGAGGCTGGGAATCTCTTTCCTGGCAGTACTTAATACACTGAATTTCGGTTGTTTCCCAAGCAGCACATGGCCTTCAATTTTTACATTTGAGCCTATTTTTGTGCCTTTTTTGATTACTGTATAGGGTCCAATATTACTTCCTGCACCGATTTTAACATCCTCTTCGATTACCACAAACGAAGAAATCTTTGCTTCAGGGTGGACACGAGCACTTTTAGCTATTTCAACTGCTCTTCCAATCATAACGCCTCCATAACGAAAAAATTCTAATCTATTTTTACAGCTCGATTTTTACAGCTTTACCTCCTGATGCAAGCGACCTATCACAGGCATCAAGAACTTTTAGCACCTCAAGTCCGCTTCTGCCATCAGAAACTGGGGGTTTACCTTCAATAATACAATCTATGAAATGCTGGCATTCAATGAGAAGCGGCTCTTGCATTTTAATAAAAGGAATCACAACATCTCCGAAACGGAGGGTTAGCTCATCCCCATAAAGTGCAGAATCTGGTGCTGCTTCCACTCCTTTATCATAAATTCTTATCTTCTCGGAAGCTTCCATGTCGTCGAAAACAGCCATTTTCTTAGATCCGACGACTGTTAGTTTTCTTATTTTGTGATGATCTAACCAGCTTACATGTATATGTCCAAGAGTTCCGTCTTCAAATCTAATTCTTATGAATGCCACATCTTCAATTCCGTTTCTAAGGTAGTCTCCACCTGTGCAAATCACCTCAAACGGTCTAGAACTTTTAAGATAAAGGATCATCGAAATATCATGAGGAGCAAGGCTCCAGACAACGTTTTCATCCTTGCGCAACCTGCCAAGATTAAGGCGCTGAGAATAGAGATAATAAATTTCCCCTAATTCTCCACTCTAAACCAGAAGCTTCATCATGTTTACCGCTGGATGATAAAGCATCAGGTGACCAACCATTAGAATCAGTTTCTTGTCTTCGGCTAAGCTTACTAATTTCTTACCACCAGGAACCGTTAAAGCAAGTGGCTTTTCAACAAAAACATGTTTTTTGCCTTAAGAGCTTGCTCCACCAGTTCAGCATGAGTTGGAGCGGAAGTGGCAATAACTATAGCATCGATTTCCTGGTCTAAAAGAAGTTTTTCAAATTTATCAGTTCTTATTGCTCCCGGCACCATATATAAAGTATTTTCGATATTTTCCTTATTTAAATCACACAAATACTTTATTTTGACATTCTTGATTCTTGAAAAATTTCTGACAAGGTTTGGCCCCCAATATCCAAGACCTGCTATTCCGATACTTATCACTTTAGACCTCCCGCCCTGTTAACTCCCTATACAATCCGCAATATTTCTCTACTGTGTATTTCATTGTAATTATATTCGTATCCCTTCTGGCATTATTGGCAAGCCTTTTTCTTAGCTCGGGATTCTCAAGCAACAGGGCAATTTTTTCAGAGAGTTCCTTTTCGTCACCGGCTCTACAAATCAATCCATTTCTACCTTCTTCAATAATCTCCCGATGCGGCGGTATATCCGAAGCTATTACTGAAAGACCCATCGCCATAGCTTCCCTGAGCGCTATTCCATAGCTTTCTCTGAGACTTGAAGTAACAAAAACGTCCGAAGCTGCATACCATCTTGCCAGCTCTTTTTCGACCAATGCCCCCGGAAGAATAACTTTTAATTTTTTTTCTTCAGCATACTTTTTAATTTTAAATCGCATTGGTCCTTCACCCACAAGAACTATCAGTAAGCTTTCTAATTTTAACAATGCAGCTGCTTTCAAGATCGTAAGATGGTTTTTTACTTCAATAAGATTACCTACAGAAAGCACTAAGAAGACATCTTCGGGAATACCGAGTTTTTGGCGTGCCTCCCGCTTGCCTACAGGCTTCAAGAAAGATTCGGTTATTCCTCTTGGTATAATCTTTACTTTCTTATTATCGAATTGAGGAAGGAAAATAGCTGCTTCCTCTTTCAAAAACTCAGATGGAAAAACTACAGCATCTGACGACCAAATTATCTTTTGGTAAACCTTCTTTCCGAAAGGTAACTTTTTCCACAGGTATGCATCGCTTCCATGAAAAACAAGAACTTTTGGCACTTTTTTAAACTTCGGTAGAAGGCACGTTATAAGTCCTGATGGAAAAGCGAATTCA
>CALIRS010000053.1 GCA_938042205.1 uncultured bacterium
GAACTTCTTCGAAGTAAGTATGTCGGGCATAACGTCGCAACACAGTCCTCATGTTAGAAAGCTTTCCATAGACAAACATTTTGGCGAGGGCAAACTTCTTTTCAGAATCTTCCGAAGCTTTAAACTGGGCTATTCTTAAAAGTGAATTCTTAGAGAAAGCACTTTGTAGCCTTCCTCTGAAGAGACCATTTTTAGAAAGAAAAACTACGTCGATATCTCTTTTCAAAAACTCAATAAGGGCTTGTGAGCTTATCTGAGCACATCCAAAAAGGGCAATTTGATCGACTTTTATCAGAGGAATATCTAAAATTACTTCCCTTTCAAAGGTTACTTTTACCCTCTCACCTTCTTTTCTAATGTATGCACCATCTTTTGTGATGTAAATAGTGCTCATTTTTTATCTCACCAATGATGGTCATTGTTAATTAAATCGGCAATGTTGATACAATATAAACATTTAGTTTTTAAAGTAAGCTTATTTGAGCGAATAAGATTTATAAATCTTACAGTGAATTTAGAATGAAAAGACCTGGCTAAATATTACTCAATCTTTTTAGTTTAGCTGTCTCTTGTGGTAGACAGAGAGGTTCCAAGCTGCAACCTCGACACTTGCGAGAGAAAACAGAAGGAGGGATTTTTTGAGAAGCAAGAAGGCTTTTCACTTTTTGAATAGTTTCTTTTGTTAAGGAACGAATTTCAGAATCTAATTGGACTTTTAATCTCCTCTCTGAAGATGCGTAGTAAATAAACGCATGTGGAATTTTTATATTTAGCATTTCTTCCAGACACAAAGCTTGGGCACAAACTTGAACTTTATGACCAATCCTTAATCTTTTCTTTCCCCCTTTGTATTCAATTGGATAGATTTTGCTTCCTTTCTCCTCTACTATGTCGGCAAATCCGGAGATTTGGTAACGATTTGAATAAACATAAACTCGTCTTGTTTGAGCTACTTTCCTACGTTTGACTCTTATTTGTTTTTCTCCTTTTTGGTGTAAAAGCTTGCCTTCAACAGTATAAGGATTTTCCTTTTCTTCACCGAGCACATAAAATAGATAGCAATTGCGAGGGCAGTAAAGATATTCACTTAGTGCAGATATGGGGATGAAATCCACTAAGGCTCGCCTATCCTGCAATAAAACTTACTTTGTGGTAAATTTAATCGCTACTACCAGAATAAATCTAATACCAAGGGAGTTTAACGGATCAATTTCAAAGAGCTATTAGATTTCACTTACCTCAATTTTGACTTTTCCACATCCCTTTGATTTATATCCTCCAAGGAAAGTTATTTTCTCCATTAAACCAACAACTAATTCATCGATGATATTCTCAGTAGTCCATTCTGTTGAGTTTTTTAGCCAAGCATCGCCAGCTGTTTGGTCACTTAAAGGCCTTGATTTCCCCAGCTCCCATCCTAAAATATAATCCTTAAAAATAACGGATAAAGTGCCTTCAAAAATGGTACCGTCTGGGATTATTTGATAAGGTCTATTTGTGCCTTTTTTAACAACACCCAGGGCTCTATCTATCCTGGCAGAGTAAAGTTCATCAGCGGAAATATCTGCGAAAAGAAATGGTCCACGAACAAATCCTATAAGACCTCGAGCTCCCAGCATATAGCATGTAGGACATATTGAGTGAGACTGCGTACCGCATTTCCCTTTATGGCTTTTATTATCTAAATCGCATGGATAATGACAACTTAATTCCCTGAATAAACCTTTCTTAATTAAGGATTGTTCGTCAGTCGAAAAATCAGTACCAGGAATGCAAGGTTTAAAAGCTAAATATCTTTTATTCCAACCATTTTTTTCGTCCCAATACTTTTTTTGAAAATAACCTTCCAGAGTACTTCGGTAAGCACCTTTTAGGGAAGGACCTGGGACTGCAACTCGACCGCCGATTGAAACCACGGGATTTTCAGCCCCCGTTAGAGGATCTTCTTTGCCTCCGATTCGAAATGGTTCCATAGTGGTAAGAACAACCTTAAAGTCTTTTTGTTTTAACATTTCAAGCCCCCTTTGAAAATTTGATGGCGTTTAAAGCTTTGATAATATACCTCCCGATGCTTCGTTTTCTCCTAATCTCTTCGCAAGAGTTGAGTTTCTCTAGAACTGAAAGAAGTGGCTTTGCTTGCAACTCACCTCTATCTAACTTTTCAAGTAAAACTACCTTAGCAACATCGTAACCATATTTTTCATAAACATCCGCAATGTTATTTAAGAAATTTGATTTAAATTTTGCTTTCTTGATTTGTTGATCTGTTCTAATCTCCTTCACAAGTCTTTCTATTGTATCCATTTTCTCACTCCGTTCTCAAAAGAATTTCAGGTGCTATTACAATACTTTCTTCAAATAAAGAAAGCTCATAAACACCGGAATTGCGAGAAGTTGGTTTGAATAGATACCCGTAGATAGGCTTGATAACCCTCTTTATGGCAAATGATTTCAAACACCTCAATGGAACTCTTACATTAAGCTTTTTTGGAACATTGCTGGTTGATGGTTTGACTACTTCAACCATCTCGAGTTTACACCTACCAAACCCTTTAGATTTTAAACCTCCCATGTATATCACAAAGTTCTCGGGGGTCTTTTTACGAAGTTCCTGATGGTTTACTACGAAAACATACCCATAAACATTCGTTAAATATTCTACGCACAAAGGTACTTTACTCTTATCAAGAAAACGATCCCTTGGAGAATATGTCAAGTATTTTACCTTATTGTGAGCGTTGTCCCCATATAAATAACCAACGGCGTGTATATTATTGAGCCCTAATGTCGTTCTGAGGGCACCAGTTATTTGAGAATAGGGGATTGTTTTAACACAAGGTCGAAAAATTCCACCTTTTGTCCTTTCGCCCAAACACAGTGCCTCAGCTGTGATGCGGTATTTAATAAATTCAATCATTGTCTCACCAATTCTGCAAAAGTTAGTAACCCAGAAAAGTCCAATCCAAAAGAAATTAGTTCACGTAGTGTTTTGTATGTTTTCCAATCTTTGTCTTTCTTATCTAAAAGAGCAATTTTGGCTAGAATCTCTGAGGTTTCTGCAATTTCACACAGGCGATGCATAGCTGCTCTTCTTTTTCTCAAGCGCGTTTTGTAAGCCAGAATTTTTTTCACATCTTGTAGTCGGATTAGTATCTCTCCTTTGCCTGCCAGAATAATATTTATTTCACCTTTTGGTTTAGTAACGAGTTTCCACTGTTCAAAAAAAGGGAACTTGGGGTTTGTACAGGTGAGAGATAATTTAAGGGGCGATTCAACCTCTTCAAACTTTGGGAAATAATTTTCAGCCAAGTCAACAAAGATTTCTAAAATGTCGAATATTTTACTTGGAT
>CALIRS010000054.1 GCA_938042205.1 uncultured bacterium
TTCTTCAAAAACTTTTTGAGCTGCGGTGACTCCACTTCCTGAAGTCACATTTACCCCAAGTTCTTTTAAAGTATGTTCGAGTGCTGATAGTGTTGCGATGATGTCAAGATGAGTGAAGAATCCGCAATGCCCGATTCTAAAAATTAAACCTTTAAGCTTATCTTGCCCACCAGCTATGGTAACTGCATGTTTTTCTCTCAAAATTCGGACGATTTCACGTGAATTAATACCGTCTGGAGAATAAACTGCAGTTACCGCACAAGATGTATCGTCATCAGGTGAAAAGAGTGTGAGACCCATAGCTTTTATTCCTTCTCGAGTAGCTTTTCCAAGAATGCGATGTCTTTCCCAGATATTTTCAAGACCTTCTTCCTGGATCATTTTTAAAGACTCACCAAGGGCTACGATTGTAGAAATAGCCGGGGTAAAAGGACTTTGTGGTGGAATTGACTGGATTGACTTTTTATATTTTTTATAATCCCAGTAGAATTTAGGTAGATCAGATCTTTCAATAAAATTCCAGGCTTTTTCTGAAACACATACAAATCCGAGTCCTGGAGGTGCCATTAAAGCTTTTTGAGAACCAGCAACTACCACATCGAGACTCCAGTCATCGGTCCTCAATTCGCAAGCGCCGAGTCCTGAGACCGCGTCAACTACAATAATAGTATTTTCTCTTTCCCTCACAATTGAAGAAAGTGATTTAATATCATTAACAACACCAGTTGAAGTTTCGCTATGAGTGCAAAATAGTCCTTTGGCATCTGGATGGTTTTCGAGAGTTTCAGCAACCTTTTCAACATTAACCTTTGTTCCCCAATCAAAATCGATTTTTATCACATTAAGACCAAATGCATTGGCAATATTTGCCCACCGATCTCCAAAATTGCCAGTGCTGGCAACAACTACTTTATCACCCCTGCAAAATAAATTAGCTACAGCAGATTCCATGCCACCGGTGCCTGAAGACGTTAGAATAAACACATCATTTTTCGTTTGAAATACGTATTTGAGGTCCTCTAGCACTCTGGATATTATTTCTCCATATTCTGGACCCCGGTGGTGAATCATATTTCTTGCCTGGGCTAAAAGTGATTTTTCAGGAACTGGTGTCGGACCTGGAGTCATTAAGTAATGTTTTTTGTGAAATGTCATGCTTATTCCTCCTGCTGAGATTTGAATATTAAGTATTAAGCCAGCTCATCATCGAGCGAAGCTCTTTACCAACTTTTTCAACCAGGTGTTCCTGGTCTTTCTTTCTAAGGGCGTTAAAGATCGGTCTTCCTGCCTGATTTTCAAGAATCCATTCTTTTGCAAATTCTCCTGATTGAATTCTTTTTAAGACTTTTTTCATGGTTTCGCGAACATGATTGTCTATCACCTGAGGTCCAACTGTTAAATCGCCATATTCAGCGGTATTACTGATAATTGAGCGCATCCCGGAAATTCCTTTTTCATAAATTAAATCTACAATAAGCTTAAGTTCATGTAGACATTCAAAGTAGGCTATTTCCGGCTGGTATCCAGCTTCTATAAGAGTTTCAAAACCAGCTTTTATAAGCGAAGTCGCTCCACCGCAAAGTACCGTTTGTTCACCAAAGAGATCTGTTTCTGTTTCTTCTGCAAAAGTGGTTTCAATAAGGCCCGCTCGAGCGCAACCGATTGCTTTACCATAAGCCAGAGCGATTTCAAGCGCTTTGCCTGTAAAATCCTGATAAACGGCAACCAGTCCGGGTGTTCCTGAACCTTCGGAATAAAGTTTTCTTACCAGAGAGCCTGGACCTTTAGGAGCAATCATTATGACATCTATATTTTTTTCAGGAACAATCTGGTTGAAATGGATGTTGAAACCGTGAGCAAAAAGAAGCGCATTTCCCTCTTTAAGGTGTGGTTTGATTGAGCGATAATATATGTCTTTCTGAGTTTCATCAGGGGTGAGCATGGCAATTACGTCACCGGCTTCGGCTGCATCATCAACTGAAGCTACATTTAAACCATAATTTTCAGCCACCTGCCATTTTTGAGAATTCTCTCTGAGACCTACGACTACTTTAATACCCGAATCGTGTAAATTAAGAGCATGTGCATGACCCTGACTTCCAAACCCGATAATAGCAACCGTCAAACCTTGAAGAGCTTCAATCGAGGCATCATCTTCATAATATATTTTTGCCATCGTTCTCTCCTTTCTTCTTTTTCATTTAGAAAAGAAATTATTCAGTTGCCTGTCCTCTGGCGACAGCTACCTTTCCTGTTCGCACCAGATCTTTTATGCCATAAGGTTTCAAAAGTGCAATAATCGCTGAAATTTTATCTTCTGTTCCAGTCACCTCGAGAGTCAAGTAATTACGAGAAACGTCAATGATTTTTGCTCTAAAAATGTTGGCAATCTCAATAACCTCAGCTCTTACTTCTGATGATGCATTAACTTTGATTAGTGCTAATTCTCTTTCTACCACTTCTTCGGGCAGGTAATCATGAATTTTTATAACGTTAATTAGCTTATGTAGTTGTTTTACTACCTGTTCAAGAGGTTTGTCTTCAAGGTCAACTACAATTGTCATGTGAGAATACGCTGCATTTTCTGTAGGTGCTACTGAAAGAGAATGAATGTTAAACCCCCTTCTTCTAAAAAGTCCAGCGATTCGTGCTAGAACTCCAGGTTTGTTCTCCACATAAACTGAAATTGTATGTTTCATTTCGCTTCGCCCCCAATGATTTCATCAAGTGCTGCGCCTGCAGGAACCATAGGAAATACATTTTCTTCTTTTTCGACATGCACATCAAGTATAAAAGGACCTTCGTGAGAAAGCATTTCTGAGATGGACTTTTCTAATTGTGAATATTCTTTCACAGATTTAGCACGGATACCATATGCCCTGCCAAGCTCCTCAAAATCTGGTGTACCTTTTTCAAGGTCAACGGCAAAATACTTACCTTTGTAAAATAATTGTTGCCACTGTCTGACCATCCCAAGGTAGCGATTATTAATTATTACTATTTTTACAGGAAGATTGTAGCAAGCGATAGTTGCCAGATCTTGAAGTACCATCTGGAAGCTTCCATCCCCATCAATGTCAATTACCAGAGCGTCTGGTTTTGCTACCTGTGCTCCTATGGCTGATGGCAACCCGAATCCCATAGTTCCTAAACCACCTGAACTTATAAAATGTCTTGGTTTTTCCATATTAAAATACTGGGCAGCCCACATCTGATTTTGACCTACACCGGTGGTAACAATAATTTCCATTCCTGCTGTCATCTTCTTCAAAGTGTGAACTAATAATTGAGGTTTAAGTATTTTGTCCCGTGGAACTCTAAGAGCATAATTTTTTTTCCACTTTTTAATTTGAGAAAGCCATCCTTCATGGTTTGCTTTAGGTTCAAATTCGGACAGGTATTCATTTAAAGCTTTGAGTATGGTTCGAGCATCCCCCACGATGGGGACACTTGCCTTTACAATCTTTGATACTTCGGCAGGATCGATATCTATATGGATAATTGAAGCATGTGGAGCAAACCGAGCCACATTTCCAGTTGCTCGATCATCAAATCTTACACCTGCGCCTATCAAAAGGTCACAATTTTGCACCGCCATATTTGAAGTTTTGGTTCCGTGCATGCCAATCATTCCCATGCTAAGCTCATGATTTTCTGGAAAGCCACCTTTTCCCATCAATGTCCAGGTAACTGGCAATCTATGGGTAGTTGCCAACTTAAATACCTCTTCTGAAGCACCTGAAGTGATGATGCCACCACCAATGAGAAGCACTGGCCTTTTTGATTCAAGAATGAGCTTGGCAGATTCCTTTATTTGTCTTGCATGACCTTTAATCGTTGGCTTATATCCTGGAAGTGTTACTTTTTCTATTAAATGATAGTCAATAAATTGTTGTTGAATATCTCTCGGAATATCTATAAGCACAGGTCCGGGTCTTCCAGTAGAAGCAATATAGAATGCTTCAGCAACTATCTGGGGAATATCGGTGGCATCTGTTACTAAATAGCTGTGTTTTACAATGGGCAACGTAATTCCAGTAATATCAGCTTCCTGAAATGCATCAGTGCCGATAACATGAGTTGGCACCTGACCGGTGAAGGCCACTATCGGGATGGAATCCATATATGCGTTTGCAATTCCGGTAACCAGGTTGGTGGCACCAGGTCCAGATGTTGCCATACAAACTCCTATTTTACCTGAAGCCCTGGCATAACCATCTGCAGCGTGAGCTGCGCATTGTTCATGTCTCATTAAATAATGATTAATAATCTTTGAATCAGCCAGAGCATCATAAAGAGGGAGCGTTGCTCCTCCAGGAATCCCGAACACATCCTTAACTCCAAGATATTCAAGAGATTTAACGATAGCCTGTGCACCACTAATTTTCATCGAATTTCACCTTCTTCCATCTTTCAATTACTGCACCTCTGGATGCTGAACTGACAAGCTGCGCATATAATGAAAGGTAACTGTTTCCAAATTTTTTTTCTTTTTTCCTCCAGTTAGCTTTCCTCTTTTCAAGGGTTTTTCTGTCGACCAGTACCTCTAATTTTTTTTGAGGAATGTCGATTTGAATCCGGTCACCGTCTTTTAAAAGAGCAATTGGTCCACCCTCCTGTGCTTCTGGTGATACGTGACCAATTGCAGCACCTCTTGTTCCTCCGGAAAAGCGTCCATCAGTTATAAGAGCCACTTCTTTATCCAGTCCTATGCCACATAGGGCGGATGTTGGAGAAAGCATTTCACGCATTCCTGGTCCACCTTTGGGCCCTTCATAACGTATAACTACAACATCTCCCGGCTTTATTTCAGACGAAAGAATTGCCTTTAATGCTTCTTCTTCTGAATCAAAAACACGCGCTTTAAGGGTAACCCTGAGCATCTCAGGTGCCACTGCTGAAGCTTTTACCACTGCACCTTCTGGGGCTAAATTTCCAAAAAGAATTACCAGCCCTCCTGTTGGAGAGAATGGACTATCAACAGGTCTTATTATTTCAGGATTTCTATTTTGTGCAGAATCAATTCTTTTTTTAATCGTTCCTTCAACTGTTTTCGCATCTGAAAAAATCAGATTTTTTTTGTCCAGTTCTTTTAAAACGGCTGAGATTCCACCCGCTTCATGAAGATCTTGAAGGTGATGCGAACCAGCGGGGCTGATGCGGCAAAGGTTTGGAGTGCGTTCACTTATTTCGTTAATCTTTTCAAGCGTAAAGGATAGGCCAAGTTCATTCAAAAAAGCCATTAGATGAAGAATAGTATTTGTTGAACAGCCAAGTGCCATGTCTACGGCCAGAGCATTTTCTACTGATTTTTCATTAATGATATCTGAAACTTTTTTATTATCTTTTACAAGTTTCATAACAGTTATTCCTGTTCTCTTTGCCAAGCGAATTCTCTCAGAATGAACAGCCGGAATTGTTCCATTTCCGGGAAGTGCAAGACCAATAGCTTCAGTAAGACAGTTCATTGAGTTTGCCGTAAACATACCCGCACAGGAGCCACAACCGGGGCAGGCGTGGTCAACTATCTCTTCAAGCTCTTTTTCTGTAATTTTTCTTGCTTCGACGGCACCAATTCCTTCAAAAACAGATATCAAATCGATGTCTTTTCCTGAATACCTACCAGCAAGCATTGGTCCACCGCTCACGAAGATAGAAGGAATATCTAATCTGGCAGCCGCCATCAGCATACCTGGAATTATCTTGTCACAATTTGGAATGAAAACAAGACCATCAAATTGATTCGCTTCTACCATTAGTTCAATGGAGTCAGCAATTATTTCTCGAGAAGGAAGTGACATTTTCATTCCCTCATGTCCCATAGCCAGACCATCGCAAATTCCAATAACATTGAACTCAAATGGTGTTCCACCACTCATGTAAACCCCTGCTTTAACAGCAGCAGCTATTTTTTGAAGATGCATATGCCCGGGTACGATTTCGTTAAAGCTGTTTACTATTCCAATAAAAGGTTTTTCAGTTTCCTCAGGCGTGATTCCAAGTGCTCTCAAAAGAGACCGATGAGGTGCTCTCTGAAGACCCATTTTAATGTTGTTGCTTCTAAAATTATTCATTTTGATCAACTTCCCCGATGATTATATAGACTATAATTTTAGCAGTGAACTGCGGGAAAATATTCGGAAAATTATATTTATTGGCTGGATATTAGTCAAGGAAGAATCGTGGTCAGGCGACTCTTTTCTTGGGTCATTTCGAAAATATATTTTTGAGCTTATAAATTTACAATTTAAATTTTGGTTTTATTTAAACTTATAATTGTTTTATGAATTTTCGAGAAGGCGAGTTGGCTCTTGTCAGAATTATTAAAAAAGATTTCATAATCAGGCTTGAAAAAGGAGCGATATTCCATACAAACAAAGGATATATTTGCCACGACGATATCATAGGCAAACCGGAAGGAGTTAAACTTTTTACCAGCTTGAATAAACCCACGTGGGCTTTTCGCCCACTGATTTCTGACTTTCTTATGAATGTAAAAAGGGTAACTACTATTACCTACCCTAAAGACCTTGGGTACCTTATATTTAAAATGGGTATAAACTCCGGGAAAAAGGTTCTTGAAGCCGGAACTGGAAGCGGTGCCCTGACAATGGCTCTGGCTTATTACGTATCTCCCGATGGGAAAGTGTGCTCTTACGAAAAACGACCTGAGTTTTCAGAGAAAGCACGCGAAAATATATCGAGAGCTTGCCTTGAAGATTTAGTTGAATTAAAAGTTGGCGATATTTCAAGAGGGATTCCTGAAAGAGATTTCGATTGCTGCATCCTTGATCTTCCTGAACCCTGGAAGTGCCTTAAAAGTGTTACCAGAGCTCTTAAGTCAGGTGGATCGCTGGCAATATTCTTGCCCTCTGTTAACCAGGTTGAACGAACGGTAGTTAAGATGTTGGAGTTCCCTTTTCTAAAACCGGAAGTTGTAGAAGTTCTTATCAGAAAATGGGATGTCAAAAAGAATGCTACCAGACCCGATTTTCAAATGATAGGTCATACTGGATTTTTAGTTATTACCAGAAAAATTTTTGACGAATCCGGAGTTTAGGTGGAAAAGGCTCTCTTATTAATAAATCCCGTGTCGGGGCATGGTAAAGCCCGCATTCATGCACTTGAATCAGTAAATGTCCTTAAAAAAAATTTTAATTTAGATATTATCGAGTCAAAGTATGCAGGGCATCCTTTAGAAATTGCTGAAGAGTCATCTGGCTATCAAGTAATCATTTCTGCTGGTGGTGACGGTACAGTTCATGAAGTTGTTAACGGTTTGATGAGATCAGGTTTAAATAAAACTGTTATTTTGGCAATTTTACCTGTTGGCAATGGTAACGATTCAGCGAGAGCCATCGGGATGCCTTTTAATCATCTAAAAGCAGCAGAGGAAATATGTCATAAAAACATTTCTCTTATTGATGTGGGGAAGATGAATGATATTTATTTTTCAAACTCGCTTGGTCTGGGAATGGATGCGAGAGTTGCCAAGCGTGCTGTAGATCTCAGAGAAAAAACTTCTTTAAGAGGTGTCCCTTTATATTTAAAGGCTCTTTTCGAGGTGATTTCAGATTGGGAAACTTATGTTCTGGCAATTGAAGCTAATGGTTTTGAGTTCTTCGGAGAGATTACTTTGATAGCTTCTAATATCGGTAGAACCTATGGCGGTGGGTTTTTTATTACCCCGGACGCTTTTGTAAACGATGGATTGCTTGATATATGTCTGATTGAGAAAATTCCAGTCTACCAGATTCCCTTTAGAGTTCCATTTATTATCTTTGGAAAACATCTATGGATGAAAAAAGTTCATTATTTTAAATCGGAAAAAGTAAAATTTTTATTTGAAAAAGAAGTTTTTGCTCAGCTTGATGGAGAAGTCTATGAAGTGAAGAAAGGCGAAATTTCTATTGTTAAAGATGCTCTCACCGTTTATTCTGGTAAAAGAGGTTTCTTTAGAAAATAATCGCTCCCGGGGAGCTTAATGGGAATCTGGAAAATATATTTTATAACTGCGGCATTCTCATACTTCCTCGGTTCGCTTCCCTTTTCTTTCTGGCTCGCTAAAGCTGTAAGCGGGAAGGATATCACAAAGATAGGCACCGGAAATATCGGGGCTATGAATGTCCGAAGAGCTACTGATAGCTGGACATGGTTCTCAACAGCAATGGTACTCGATGGTGTGAAAGGATTTCTGTCAGTTATT